>CAZCUQ010000030.1:0-17505 GCA_964501705.1 uncultured Ruminococcus sp.
TGAGTTCCCCCGCCCCTATGGTTCCCTCTTTGCCCCCTGAAGCTCCAAAGTTACAGCAAATGATAACTAACTAAAAGCTACGGCGGAAACGATAAGACAAACATCAAATGATAACTAAATTGAAGCTAAAGGCAGAAACGGTAAGACAAATATCAAATGAAATGTAACTTGAAGTTATCCAAAAATTCTATAAGACCAATAATTTAACTTCATAAAATGAATTGTGCAATCTGACCATAAAAGTCGGAAAAAATTATGAATATATTTTTTTAAATATTTCCTCTTTCGCTTGCAATTTTATCCGAAATGGTGTATAATTATCTTGCAGTGGTGAAAAGTCGCTCAAAGTGGTGAAAAGCGGTGAAATTCAACCTGCGATTCAACAGGCTGTTGAAAATACGCAAAAGGAGATGATAATATGGCTGCTCTTATGGGTACTTACAATCACACCATAGACGCTAAGGGACGTATGGCTTTCCCCAATAAACTCCGCGAAGCCCTCGGCGACAGCTTTGTTATCACAACAGACCCTATAGGCTGCCTCTACGCGTATTCAAACGAAGAATGGGAATCATTTACCGAAAAAGTTAAGGCTCTTACGGGTTCTGCGGCAAAAGCAGCCGTCCGCAAACTCTACGCCAACGCCGTTGCCGTTGAGACGGATAAACAGGGAAGAATACTTATTCCGCAGCTTTTGAGAGAATTTGCGGAGCTTGAACATGACGTTACCGTTATCGGCAACCTTAACCACGCGGAGATCTGGAACAGCAAAAAATATTCTGAAGAAAATGAAAAATTCTCCGATGAAGAGCTTGCGGCGGCTCTTGATATGATCGCCGTCTGATAAAGGTGCGATTTATGGAATTTTCACATATTCCCGTCCTTCTTGAAAAGGTAACGGAAGGTCTTGATATAAAACCCGACGGCATTTATGCGGACGGTACCTGCGGAGGCGCGGGACATTCCATCGAAATAGCCAAAAGACTTTCATCAGGAAAGCTTATCGGTATCGACCGAGACCCCGAAGCCGTAAAAGTATCCTCGGAACGCCTCAAGGACTATAACGCCGAGGTTTATGAGGGAAACTACTCCGAGATGAGAAATATCCTTCACAACGCGGGTATAAAAAAATGCGACGGTATCCTTCTCGATCTGGGCGTTTCGTCATATCAGCTCGACAATACGGAAAGAGGCTTTTCCTACCATGACGACGCTTTCCTCGATATGAGAATGTCTATGAAAGGAATATCCGCCGCCGATATCGTCAATACGTATTCAAAGGACGAGCTTTCAAGAATCCTCCTTGAATACGGAGAGGAAAAATTCGCGCGGAAAATCGCCGGCCGCATCGTTTCAAAAAGATCGGAAAAACCCATCGAAAGAACAAGCGAGCTTGCGGATATTATAAGAGAAGCCGTGCCGCAGAAATTCCGGCGGGATAAAAATCCTTGCAAAAAAACCTTTCAGGCAATAAGAATCGCCGTAAACGATGAATTCGGTCAGCTTGACAAGGGTCTCGACGAGGCTTTCGATCTCCTTAACATCGGCGGAAGACTGTGCGTCATAACATTTCATTCCTTAGAAGACAGGATAGTAAAACAAAGATTCAATTCGTTCTGCACGGGCTGCACCTGCCCGCCCGATTTCCCCGTCTGTGTATGCGGAAAAAAACCGCGCGGACGGCTTATCGGCAAAAAACCGATCGAGGCGGACGAAAAGGAACTTTCGGAAAATATAAGAAGCAGAAGCGCAAAGCTTCGCATTATTGAAAAAATAAGAGACAAGGAGCGTGAATAATATGTCCCGCAGAAGAGGAGCTGCTCATGTTTACGATATCCCCGCATATAACGAAAGAGACGGCAAAATAAGTCTTTCCGAGCCGTCCCACTCAAGCGCGAAAATTGTCAACGTAAAAAAAGACGAAGCGCCCGGAACATATTTTAGGGTCGTAATTACGGTTTTCCTTGTTCTTGGGATTCTTACCGCGGTCATCTCCGCAAAGGTGGAGGCTACAACGGTAAGATCGCAGATCAACGAACAGCAGAAAAAAGTAGATACGCTGAAAAGCGAGAATACCCGTATGCAGGCGGAAATCGAATCGAAAACTTCCCGGAAAACAGTCGAAAGCTATGCCGAAGATATCCTCGGTATGCAGAAGATTGATAAATCACAATGCGAATATATAAGCCTTGAAAGCGGGAATGTTATCGAAATACCCGAAGACGAGGAAAATTTCTTCGTCAATCTGTATAATAAGATTTCGGAAATTTTTGAACACCTCAAGGGATGATTATGCTTTCAGTCGGCGAAAGTATAATACAAATTCGGCGCGGACTGCATATGATCCATGCAGTCCGCTTTTGACAATTTTATCGAAACCCTCACATATATATTAATGGAGCAGCAAAAAAAAAAAAAATATTACAGAAAGGAATACTGTATGAGCGATACCGCGCAGAGAGCAAAAAGAGAAAGAAATACCCGTCCGGACAGCAATATGAACAGACGGCTTCTTCTTTTGTGCGTTTTTATTCTTATTGTCATATCCTATATTGTCATGACGCTGTTTAAAGTTTCGATAATTGACAATGCTAAATATGAGGCTCTCGCAAATGAAAATCAGTTCAAAAGCAATACCATAAAAGCGTCAAGAGGAAGCATATACGATTCAACGGGAAAAATCCTCGCGCAGTCCGCGACCGTCTACAACGTTATCGTATCCCCGAACGATCTCGCGGACCTGTCAGCCGAATACGACCTCGAAACAAAGGTCGTCCCGCAGGAATACGGCATTAAAAAAACGGCTGAAATTTTAAGCGATTATATCGATAGTATCGAATATGACGATATCCTTGAAACTATCCGAAAAGAAGTCGCGGAAAATCCCGACAAGGAATGGCTGAAAGTCGCCTCTAAGGTCGAAAAGCCCGTAATGGACGACATCACGGCAGCGGTAAATGAGGACGAGATACTCCCCGCAAAAGTTATCTATTCCGAATCCGACACTCAAAGATATTATCCTCAGAACGATCTCGCCGCTTCGGTCATAGGATTTACCAACTTCGACGGGGACGGCGTTTACGGCGTGGAAGCATACTATAACGACTACCTCGCGGGAGTTGACGGAAAAAATATTACCGCGATCGACGCAAACGGCGATGAAATGCCCTATAAAAACGACAAAAACTACAGCGCCAAGGACGGAAGCTCCGTTTATCTCACGCTTGATTCGAATCTTCAGTATTTTCTCGAAAAATACCTGAATCAGGCTGTCGAGGATTACGGCGTGGAATGCCGTACCTGCGGCATTATGATGAACGCAAAAACAGGCGCGGTACTCGCTATGGCTACCGCTCCCGGATTCGACCTCAACGACAGAAACGAGATATATTACTATAAGGACAGAAATACTCTTGCGGAGCTTTCGGGCGATGAACAGCTTTACGATGAGACATACGCCGCTCTCAGAGAAAAACAGTGGAAAAACAAGGCTGTCACCGAGACTTATTTCCCCGGCTCGGTCTTTAAGGTAATCACAGGCTCCGCCGCTCTGGAAGAAAAAGCGATCAGTTTAAATACCACCTTTACCTGCAATGGCGTTATCCAGGTCGCGGATTGGCCGATGAACTGCTGGACGAGAGGAGCGCACGGTACCATTGATTTTCAGCGCGCCATGACGGTTTCCTGTAACCCTTACTTCATTCAAGTGGGTCAGGCCCTGGGAGGAACAAAATTCTGCGAATACTTCAAGGCTTACGGCTTCACCGAAAAAACAGGAATAGATCTGCCGGGCGAAGCAGACAGCATCTACGTCCACCCCGAAAATATGGGACCTGTTGAGCTTGCCTCCTCGGCGTTCGGTCAATCAAACAAAATAACGGCAATTCAGATGATAACGGCTTACGCCGCCGTTATAAACGGCGGATACCTTATGCAGCCTCATGTCGTTGAAAAAATAGTTGACGCCAACGGAAATATTATTAAAAATGAAGAAATAAGAGTCGTAAGACAGGTCATCTCAGAGGAAACATCCGCCGATATGAGAACCGTCCTCGAAAACGTCGTGAGCGGAAACGGCGGCGGAAACGCCTACATAAAAGGCTACCGCATAGGCGGAAAATCAGGAACGGCTCAGAAACAGGACGAGAATATCGCACAGGGACGGGATGATCTCTACGCTTCATCCTACTGCGGTTTTTTCCCCGCTGACGACCCCGAAATAATTCTTCTTGTGGTTATAGACCAGCCAATGGGCCTCGACGCGAACGGCTCCCAGATATACTACGGAAGCGTTACCGCCTGCCCTGTCGTAACAAACGTATTCAAGGACGCTCTCCCTTATCTCCAGTATTATCCCGAATATTCCGACGAAGAGCTTGCGGTAATGGATATCACCGTTCCGAGCGTTGAGGGAAAAAATCTCGAAAACGCACAGAAAACTCTTGAGGATCTCGGTCTTTCGACCGTTGTGATAGGCAGCGGAAAAAGCGTTGTTTCCCAGATGCCCGTAAGAGGAGCGCAGGTTCCCAAGGACGGAAGAATAATCCTCTACACCGATGAGGATTATGAAGTGGAATATTCCACCGTGCCAAATCTCCTGGGATGTTCCGTATCCGAGGTAAACGCTCTCCTCTCGGCAGCCGACCTTAACTTCAAGATAGGCGACGGCGCGGCAAACCGCACGGGAGCATCCGCAAGCTCGCAAAGCTATTATTACGGCGACGTTGTTCCGAAGGGTACTGTCGTCGAGGTCTATTTCACCGTAAAGGATGAAGAGTAAGACCCCCGCATAAAATTTCCGAAAGGACAGATAAAATATGAAACTCAGCTATCTTCTGACAGATGCGAAAAATTACGTTTCGCCGACTGCCGTAAAAATTCCTCCGAGACTTGACCTCAAAGAGGATGTTATGGGCATTACCGACGACAGCAGAGAACTTAAAGAAGGCTATATATTCGTGTGCGTGAAAGGCTCGCGCTTCGACGGTCACGACGCGGCGGACGAAGCTGCGGCAAAAGGCGCCTGTGTCATCATTGCCGAAAGAGACACGGGACTCGGGGACAAACAGATAATAGTTCCCGATTCGAGAAAATTCTACGGATATCTCTGCGCCGCGTGGTTCCTGCACCCCGAAAGAAAAATGAAGCTTATCGGTATCACCGGCACAAACGGCAAGACAACTATGGCAAACATGATCTGCGATATGATATCATCTCTTGGGAAAAGGGTCGGATTTATCGGTACAACAGGCGTTTTTTCCTGCGGAAACGAGATCGAAAGAGACGACTCCACCCCGACCACACCGAGAGTATGGGAATTTATGAGTATTCTCTCTCGGATGGAAAACGACAAATGCGAATATGTCGTTATGGAGGTTACGTCGTTCGCCCTCGCGCAGAACCGCATAGGTCCCGCAAGATTCCGCATAGGAATATTCACAAATCTCACGCAGGATCATCTTGATTACCATAATACTATGGAAAACTACTATCTCGCAAAAAAACGTCTCTTCACCGAACACAGCGATATCGCGATAATCAATACCGACGATAACTACGGAAAACGTCTTTACAACGAAATAACCTGCGAAAAATATTCCTACGGAAAAGGCGCAAATCACAGCATATATGCCGCAGATATCATTCATACTCCTCACGGAATGAATTTCGTGTTCTGCACGACAAGCAATAAACCGCTGAATTTCAAAATATCTCTCGGCATGATAGGCTCTTTCAACGTACTTAACGCGACCGCCGCCATTGCCTGCTGCCTCAGAATCGGAATGACCATGCACGACGCCGCAGAAGCTATACAGCATTTCAAGGGCGTCCGCGGAAGATGTGAAATAATTCCCACGAAATGTGACTTCACCGTTGTCTGCGACTATGCGCATTCTCCCGATGCGCTTGCAAATGTTCTTCCCTCTATAAGAGAACACACAAAGCACAGACTTATCTGTCTCTTCGGCTGCGGCGGTGACAGAGACAGCACAAAACGACCTCTTATGGCCAAGGCTGCCGAAAAATATGCCGACCTTATCATAGTTACCTCGGATAATCCGCGAAATGAAGACCCCGACGCTATTATCGACGATATCGTAAAGGGTTTTTCCGAAAAGGCGTGCTACGAAAGGATCACCGACAGAAAAGAAGCTATTTTCCGCGGCATAAGCATTGCCAAAAGAGGAGATGTTCTCGTCCTCGCGGGAAAAGGACACGAAGACTACCAGATCCTCGCGGACGGAGTGCATATTCACTTCGATGAAAGAGAGATCGTTGCGGACTGCCTTAAAAAGTTACGACTGTCTTCTCAGAAAAATACCGTCAGAAAAAGGGAAAGAATTACCCTTGACGAGGTCTGCACGGTAGTTTCGGGAAAGCCTTACGGCGCGAAATATTACGGAGACATTGGTATCTACGCCGATGAGATAAGCTCCGATACAAGAACTATAAAAAGCGGTGCTCTCTTTATCGGTCTTAAAGGCGAGCATTTTGACGGAAGCTCCTTCGCAAAGCTCGCGATAGAGCAAAAGGGAGCGTGCTGCGCTCTTACAAACAGGATACTCCCGTCTGCACCGTGCATTGTCGTTAGCGACACAAGAAAAGCTTTGCTTGATTTTTCCGCATATTTCAGAAAGAAATTTCATCCGATTGTGGTCGGAGTTACAGGAAGCGTCGGAAAAACCACCTCAAAGGATCTTATCGCTCTCGCGCTTTCTTCAAAATACAACACCCTGAAAACGGAGGGAAACCTGAATAACGAGGTGGGACTTCCTTTTACGCTCTTAAAAATGACATCGGAAACGCAGGCGGCTGTTATAGAAATAGGAATGTCCCATGCGGGCGAAATAAAACAACTTTCCGATGCGGCAAAGCCGAGGATATGCGTAATTACGAATATCGGCTACTCGCACATCGAAAATTTCGGCTCGCAGGAGGCAATCTGCAAGGAAAAAATGAATATTATTTCAGGCGCCGACGCAGACGCTTCGCTTATTGTAAACGGAGATGATCCGTTTCTTTATGACGCGGTAAATAATATTAAAAATCATGAGGTCATAACCTGCGGAGTTAAAAATCAATCCTGCGATTACACGGCAAGAAATATAATATCCGCCGAAAACAATGTCGAATTCGATGTATACTCCGAAAACTATATGCTATGTCATATTTCTCTTCCCGTTACGGGAAAGCATTATGTTATTGACGCTCTTATTGCCGCCGCTGTCGCGAAAAAAGCGGGATGCAAGCTCTCCGACGCCGCGTTCGCGCTTGAGTGCTATGTCCCTTCGGGACTCAGACAGCACATTATGGAGGCAAGAGGACAGAAAATAATAGTTGACTGCTACAATGCCGCTCCCGATTCAATGAAAGCCGCTATCGATGTGCTTTCGGAGATCTCCTGCGACGGAAAAAGAGTCTGCGTTTTCGGGGATATGCTGGAACTTGGCTCCTTTGCGCCTTCGCTCCACGCCGAAATAGGCAAATACGCCGCCGAAAAAAAGATAGATATTCTCATCTGCTACGGAACTCTTTCGGAAGCGGCTGCCAAGGCGGCGGAAAATCTCGGAGTAAAAACGTATCTGACAAAGGATTACACAAAGCTTATGGATTATCTCGGCACAATTCTTTCCGAGGGCGACGCCGTGCTTTTCAAGGGAAGCAGAAAAATGGCTCTCGAAAAAGCGGTGAAAGAACTCTACGGCGATGTATAAGAATTTATACATCAACGTGATCACGGCAATATCAGCACTTGCGGCGGCATATCTCTTTTCGGATATGCTTCTGCCGCTGCTTCGGAGACTCAGACTTGTAAAAGACGGAAAAACCGCGGAAAATCATGGGGAAAAGCTTACGGAAAGCGGAGGCGTCGCATTATGTATCGGAACGGTGCTTGCTTCCTCCGCCGGACTTATACTGCTGCGGTTTTTTTCGGACGATATTTCTTTTGACAGCAGAACCAGTCCTCTCTTCTTCGCGGCGGAAATTCTCATAATTCTCGGAACAGCCGCAGGCTTTTACGCCGATATCCTTGAGGGAAACGGAAAAAAGAACGGATTTTCAAGACCCGCTTACTTTCTGACCGAATTTTTCCTTTCAGCGGTATTTCTGACCCTTAAATACTATACGGATAACAGCACAAAATTATACATTCCGTTAAAAGGGCTCAAAGAGCTTGGAGGAAAATATTACATCCTCTGTCTCGCTGTCATGCTGATAACGGAAGAAAGCGCAAACAGTCTCGCGAAAAGCACGGGATACGCTCCCTCGGTCATGTCGGCGTTTTTCCTCGGCGCGGTGACGGTTTTCTCCCATATAAAAAACAGCGAAACCGCACTTTTATGCGCGGCTCTCGCGGGCGCGTCAATGGGAATGTTAATGCGAAACATCCCGAAGACGGTTTTATCCGAGGGAAATTCCGGAAAGCTTTTCTTCGGGATATCGGCGGCTGTGATCTCGGTGATTTCCGAAAATACGATATTCATGGCGATAATGCTTCTTCCCGCTTTTATTGACGCGTTATCGGTTCTTCTGAAAAAAACGGGAATAATAAAACAAAAGGAAAAAATCATCACGCCCTCGGAAAGAACGGAAAAAATTCTTCTGTATTTTCTGTCGGGGATCATATGCGTGCTTTTATCGCTTTTATTATTCTTCAAATCGAAACTTTAATGTATGGAACAAACGAAAGGAGGAATCGCCTTGGCGGAAAAATCCTCGAAAACTCCCCGGAAAAAACGCGCCCCCGAAAAAAAACATTCGGCGGTCGGAGCTTTTTTAAAAGCGGGGATCTCCAGACCCGAAAACGACAGAATGGTCGGCGTGGACGCTCCCATGGTAATAATCATTCTTGTTCTGCTTGTTTTCGGCACAATATCGATGTTCTCCGCAGGATACGCCTGGGCGATCTCGGAAGGCTTGGACGGAGACTACTATTTCAAGCGTCAGCTGATGATGGCGGGGATCGGTCTTATCGGAATGATCTTCATTTCATTTATTGATTATCATTTGCTGCAGAATCAGATAATCGTGTATCTTGCTTATTTCGGCTCCCTGATACTCATGCTTTTATGCTTTGTTCCGGGGCTTCGCTCCGACAGAGGCGCTCACAGATGGATAGTCATAACAAAAAGCATTGAGTTTCAGCCGTCGGAAATCGCTAAGATCGCGATAGTCCTGCTTTTCGCGTACTGGATATCCATAAACTATTCAAACATGAAAAAGTTTGCGGTGGGGATCGTTCCTTTTGCGCTGGCTCTCGGTCTTTACTGCGGAGTGCTGTACAAACAGCCGCACATTTCCGCGCTTCTCATCATCTGTGCAATAGGATTTTCGCTCATGCTGATAGGCGGCACCGATATTAAGCAGCTCGCCATTATAGGAATCATAGCGGCGGTTGCCGTTCTGGGACTGGTATTATATCTTTCGCAGGTCGAGAATTTCTCATACTTTGAAAAGCGCTGGATAAGCTGGACGGATCCGTTCAACAGCGATTATTCCGATGAAACCTATCAGACAAGAAATTCTCTGATAGCAATAGGTTCGGGAGGACTTTTCGGGCTTGGACTGGGAAATTCAAGACAGAAATTCCTGTATCTTCCCGAATCGAAGAATGACTTTGTTTTCGCGATAATATGCGAGGAACTCGGTTTCATAGGAGCTGTGACGGTAATTCTTCTGTTTATCCTGTTCATAATCAGGGGATTTTCCATTGCGGTAAAATCAGTGGATAAATCGGGAATGCTTATCGCCTGCGGAATAACCATTCACATAGGACTTCAGGCTTTTTTAAACATCGGCGTAGTATGCAACGCCATACCGAACACCGGAATATCTCTTCCGTTTTTCAGCTACGGAGGAACTGCGCTCATTATTCAACTGTGTGAAATGGGAATCCTTCTGAATATATCGAGACACACCATCTCCGAACCTGCGGCGCGGATAAAAGCACCGAACAGAAAAAAACGCGGACGTCTGAACGCTCCGCCTGAAAGGACAATGTAACCATGCTTAAAGTACTGCTTGCGGGCGGAGGCACTGCGGGACATATCAATCCCGCGCTCGCCATCGCCGAAATAATAAAGGATCATGTTCCCGACGCGGAGTTTCTTTACGCGGGAACTCCAAAGGGAATGGAGGCAAGTCTCGTTCCCGAACACGGGATCGAATTTGCTCCCATCAAAGTCAGCGGATTTCAGAGAAGAATATCCGTGAAAAACGTCGGAAGAAACATCCGTGCGGCGGCGTATCTTGCCGCTTCGGGACACAGAGCGAGGCAGATAATCAACAACTTCAAACCCGACATTGTTATCGGAACGGGCGGATATGTAAGCGGTCCCATCGTATTTGAAGCAACAAAGATGAAAATTCCCTCGCTTATTCACGAGCAGAACGCCTATCCCGGAGTTACCACGAGAATTCTTTCAAAAAAAGTAAATATGGTAATGCTCACGGTAGACGAAGCGCTCACGTATCTTCCCGACAGCATTCCGTATCAGGTGACGGGTCTTCCCGTCAGAAAGGGCTTTACGGCGAATAAGATTTCCCGCTCCGATGCCAAAAAACAGCTTGGCTTTGATGATTCCATGGTAATTTTAAGCTACGGAGGAAGTCTCGGAGCGGGCGCAATCAACGACATCGCGAAGGAACTCATAAAATTCGAGCAGGACAAACATCTGAAAATAAATCATATCCACAGCTACGGAAAAATGGGCAGGGATACCTTTGAAAAAGACCTTGAAGAGAAAGGCGCCGATCTTTCCGACAAGCGTCTTATGATAAAGGAATACATCAAGAACATGGACATCTGCATGGCGGCGGCGGATCTTATCATCTGCCGAAGCGGAGCATCGGCTATCACCGAGCTTGAAGCGGAGGGGCGCGCTTCGATACTTATTCCGTCTCCCGTAGTTGCGGGAAATCATCAGTATCACAATGCCATGGTTCTCGGCAAAGCGGGAGCGGCTGTCGTTATCGAGCAGAAAAACATAAACATAGACGAAATAAAGGACAAAGTGAAGAATTTCTACGAACACCCCGAAAAGCTTGATTTTTATGCGGAAAAAGCCGCGGGGCTATACATCAGGGACACGCCAGACAGAATCTGGAAAGAAATTGAAAAAATAATTAACAATGAACAGAGCAAAGAACACAAGTAAGATTTCTTTTTCTGTTTGTCTTATTGTTTCCGCTTTGGCTTAATGTAAGCTGTCATTTGCTGTAACATCGGAGCTTCAAGGGCGAGTGAAACCCAAAGGGGAGAGGAAAAAATTCCTCTCCCTTTTGGGTTTCACTCACGCTCCCCTTCCTTATCTCCTCTCCTGCTGATTATAGTCAACGACATTGAAATTTGTACTTTCAGCCCACGCAAAAATCATTTATGCAGATATTTGCCTGACTTCAAGTCAAATTTCTAATGTCGTTGACTATAAAAAACATCTTGAAAGAAAACAGTTGCATTTACCGAAAAAATATGATATAATGATAATAGCAAAATAAAAAGGAGACCGGCGCTTTGGATATAAATATTCCCGAAAAAATAAAATATCTTCTTGACAGACTCGAATACCGCGGCTATGAGGCTTTCATCGTCGGCGGCTGCGTCCGCGATTCCCTTATGGGAATCACACCCGCCGATTATGATATCACAACAAACGCTTCCCCCGAAGAAATAAAAGATGTGTTCTCCGATCTGAAAACGGTGGATACGGGAATAAAACACGGCACAGTAACCGTTTTGTACAAAAAGGAAAGCGCGGAAGTTACCACGTACAGGATCGACGGCACATATTCCGATAACCGCCGCCCCGATAAGGTTTACTTTACCAAAAGCCTTGAAGATGATCTGTCCCGCCGCGATTTTACCGTAAACGCAATGGCATATTCCGATAAAACGGGTATTATCGATAAATTCGGCGGACAACAGGATCTTTTCAATCATTGTATACGATGCGTCGGCGATGCAAATAAACGTTTCAATGAGGACGCTCTGCGGATACTCCGCGCTCTTCGCTTCGCTTCCAAATATAACTTTGAAATAGAAAAAACCACATCTCTCGCTATTCACAAAAATTGCGGACTTATAAAAAATGTCTCCGCCGAAAGGATCCGCTCCGAATTTGAACAGCTTCTTTGCGGAAGAAATCCCGCAAATATTCTGCTTGATTATTCCGATGTTTTCGAAACCTTTATCCCCGAAATCGGTAAAATGACACTCTTCGATACCCACATCTGCGACGTATGGGAACATACCGCCCATGCCGTGGAAAACTCTCTTAACGACCCTTATGTAAGACTTGCCCTGTTTTTCCATGATATAGAAAAAACCTCCGCACTCGCTATAACTGAGGACGGAGAGAGAATTTTCCCGAAGCATGAGATAAAAAGCGCCAATACCGCAAAACAGATCATGCGCAGACTTCGCTTCGACAACAAAACTGTTGAAATCGTCTCGCTGCTTATAAGCTTTCACTGTATTACGCCCGTTGACGATAAAATTGCTGTGAAAAAACTGCTTTCGGTCATGGGTGAAGAAAATTTACTGCGTCTCCTTGAAGTTATCAGGGGCGACTGCATGGCAAAACAGGACTTCTGCCTTGAAATGCTGTCAGTCCTTGATGCAATGAAAAGCATTATGTCCGATATAATTGACAATAACGAGTGCTTCTCATACAGTTCTCTCGCCGTAAACGGAAACGATGTTCTCAAAGCAGGCTTCGAGGGAAAAAATATCGGCAGAGTTCTGAAACTTATACTCGGTTTCGTCACAGAAGAAAAGCTCCCGAACGAACGCTCTGTCTTATTGAAGGAAATCTATAGAATAAAAGCGGAATCACTTTAACTTTCCTTATCCGCGCTTTCTTTCTCCGTGTCTCCCCTAAGCTCGGAAATTACGTCAAGAAAGCTTTCCACATCGGAAAAATCCTTATAGACCGACGCAAAGCGCACATATGCCACCTTATCGAGAGATTTCAATGAATTTAATACCATATCCCCTATCCGGGAGGTCGTTATTTGCCGCATTGAGTTTGAAACACAGTAATTTTCAATATTATCCACAATGCGATTTATATCCTCAAGAGAAACGGGACGCTTCTTGACGGCTATTGACATACTTTGTATGATCTTTGCACGATTGAAGCTCTCAAAGGTATTATCCTTCTTGTTGACAAGAAGTTCGGGGATCTCAACAGATTCAAACGTTGTGAAGCGTTTTCCGCAGCTTATACATTCACGTCTGCGGCGTATCTTTCCCTCGCACGGACGCGAATCTATGACTTTTGAATCGTTGAAACCGCAAAACGGACAGAACATATGATAACCTCCATTATATTCGTAAAAGCTTACCTTTTTATTATATACCATTTTTACGCGGTTGTCAAGCAAAACCCGATCGCCCCGCGCAAAACAATGAAAGGAGAATATTTTTGAACGGAATAAAATATCTTTTTTTATGCACTCTGATTTTAATGCTCACTGTGCTGGGTCTTACAAGCTGCGGTGACGATGACGATTCTCCGGGCAACTCCGAAAATGAAGAAGGATCTATTGCTCTTTCGGATGAAAATTATCAGACAGTCGAATCTCCCGAGCTTGAAACGGATTACTCCGATCCCGCAGACGCCGACAATACATGGGCTATGTTCCTTATCAATGAATGGAATCCTCTGCCAAGACATTACGATGACGTTATTAAAACAGAACTCGTGGACGAAACATACCGTGAATATTATCTCGATGAGCGCGCCGCAAAATATTATATGAATATGCTTAAAGCAGCCGAAGATGACGGTATCGATCTTATCACCGTTTCTACCTACAGAACCTATGAATATCAGAAAAATAACTTCGATACAAGCGTTGAGGACAGAATGAACAACGGTATGAACTATGAAGAAGCTTACAAAAGCGCCATGCAGTCCGTTCAGCTCCCCGGACAAAGCGAGCATAACGCGGGTCTTGCCGTTGATATTCTCTCAAACGAATACGACAGCATGGACGATGACGGCTTTGAAAATACCGAGGCGTTTAAATGGCTGAACGAACACGCCGCAGAATACGGATTCATTCTCCGCTACCCGAAAAACAAAACCGATATCACGGGAATAATTTACGAGCCGTGGCATTACCGCTTCGTGGGAATATACTACGCAAACAAAATAAAAGAAAGCGGTCTGTGCATGGAAGAATTCTTTGAGGAAAACGGCTGGCTCAATGAGGACAAAACAGCAAAAAGTCACACCATCTACACGCAGAATCCCGAAACGGAAATGTCTCACGAGACGTACACCGTCGAATCCTACATGGAAAGCATCGGAATGGCGGATCCCGACGATGAAGCTTCTGAGGAAACTTCCGACCGGAACGATTCGGAATAATATATAGTAAACGCCCGTTTTATGCGGGCGTTTGATTATATTATATTGTAATCTCTTTTCATTTGAAGAATTCTTCTGACGTGTTCATCGACAGTGTTCATCGGAAGAGTTCCGTCATTTATTGCCGAGATCAGATCATTGAAAGCTTTTTCGGGTTCGGATACGCACAGAAGATCGTTTCCCGACATAATTCCCATAACATACGGACTGATATCCCCCGTATAAGCCTTTATGCCGTCCATTCCGAGATCGTCGGTTATTATTACTCCGTCAAAACCGATCTCTTCACGAAGTACCCTGTGTACCTCATAGGAAAGAGACGCGGGAAAACTGCTGTCCATACATTCCACTATATTGTGATTTACCAGAACAGCAGGCGTATATTTCCCGGATATGCCCGATTTGAACGGAATAAAATCATTATTTTCAAAGCTGTCCCTGCTTCTGCTGTCATAAGCTGTTCCCGTATGAGTATCCGCATTGCTCCCGTAACCGGGGAAATGCTTCAGACAGCTTGTAAGACCGTATTCTCCCGATGTATCGACAATTGCTTTTACGGCTTCTCCCGTCTCATAAGCGGAAGCGCCTACCGTTCTTTCGTAAATATAATCTCCCTCCTCTGCGATATCGCACACGGGTGCGAGATTCATATTTATTCCGAGTGAAATAAGAAGCTCCGCTTTTTCCTTTGAATCGGAAATAATACCGTCAAGACCCGATTCTTTATAAATTTCCCGAATCGATTTAAAAGGAGTTTCTCTGAAAGAAGAATATTTGCTTACTCTTACTATATCTCCGCCTTCCTCGTCTACCGCGATAAAAGGCGTTATATCGGCGGAATTTTTGATATCCGAGATAAAATCCTTTGCTTCGGAAAAGCTTTTATCCTTAAATTCCGACGCGTAAAGAGTATATCCTCCGAATCCGTATTTTGCCATAAGCTCCTCCGCTCCCGACTGAGGACATCTTGCGAGTATAAGCTCGGCGGCTTTTTCCTCTTTTGACATAGAATCAACCTTTTCTCTTACCTGCCGTGAAACGTCCGCCGTGCGCGAGTATATTTTCCCGATTGTAATATTTTCGGTTTCATTACTTTCAGTAATGTTTTCCGCGCTTGTTTCAGAAGCTGTTTTCCCATCGGATGAAGAATCCTTTCTTTCATCTGACGAAAGTACTTCCGTTTCAGATTCCTCCTCTTCCCCGATAGCAGATATACTTTCGGATTTTTGAATTGCGTCTTCCGAAGCGGTCTCTTCGTTTTCTTCATGGAATTCTTCCTCCCCGCCGTCATATTCTGTCTTTTCATCGGAAATCGTTTCCGCGTCCTCGGAAAGAATCTTCCTTGATTCATTTTCGGTATCATCGCTGTGTTTTTTCGGATTTATGACGGTATATTCGCTCTTTTCGTCAAAGAAGCCCTCTCCCTCGGAAAAATCCACCGAAAGCCCCGCACAGCCCGACAACAACGTCACGGACAGAATAAATACCGTTATTTTTTTTATCAGCTTTTTCATATCAATATTTTATCACCGTATCTTTTTCAAAAACAGACAAATTCTTATTTTTCCGAAATCTGTTTAAGAAACTGTCTTTGATTTGTTTTCCTTTAAAACGGGAAGAGTGATCACAACAGTAGTACCCTTTCCCTCTTCGCTGAATATTTCAAGCTTTCCGCCGTGCATGGAAACTATTTCGTCCGCAACGGCAAGACCTATCCCCGAACCGCGGCGGGTATGATTCGCCTTATAGAATTTTGTTTTTATCTTCGGAAGATCCTGCGCGGATATACCGCACCCCGTATCGGATACGGCTATCTCAATATGGTCGTTATCGCTCTGCACCGCCTGAACGGCGACGTGTCCTCCCTTATCGGAGTATTTTATCGCATTGTCGATGATATTTATAAAAACCTGTCTCATACGGTTTTTATCGCCGTTAATAAACGGAAGCATTTCAGGCTCGTCATAGGAAATATCTATATTATCCTTTCTTGCCTTTTCGGTATAGATAAGCACCGCGTCTCCGAGTTCCGCCAAAATATCCATTTTTGCTTTATTCAGAGTAAACTTTCCGTTCTGCATACGCGAAAAGTCGAGAAGCTCCTCAACCATCTGCGAAAGACGCTCCGCCTCGGTATTTATTACCTTCATTCCCTTGATAATCGTTTCCTTGTCATCGGGCATGGAGGCTATTGTTTCCGCCCAGCCCTTTATCGCGGTAAGCGGCGTGCGAAGCTCATGCGAAACGCTTGATATAAAGTCGTTTTTCATCTTTTCGGACATTGCGAGTTCTTCCGCCATGTGATTTATGATGTCACAAAGTTCACCCAGTTCATCGTCGCTGCCCTTGGTTATTCTCACTGAAAAATCTCCGTGAGCGTACCTTTTGGCAGTCTGTCCGACCTGTCTTACGGGGATAACTATAGAATTTATAAAATACATTCCCGAAAAGACCATAAGCGTTATTATTGCTATACATACCGCCGCCATAGCGACAATATAACCGATAATTGTTCTGTAAACTCCTTCAAACGATGAAACGAGCCTTACGGCGCTGTAATTTCCCGTTCTGTCGGGAGTAAGCGCCGTAACTGCGATTATTCTTTCGCCTGTATCCGATTTTCCGAGGAAAAATCCCATATTTCCCGAATCGAGAGCATTATAATAATCATCGGCAATAATATCCGAAGATATCTCAAAACCCGAAGAGGTCATAACTATCTCTCCGTTTTTATTTATAGCCATAAGCTCGGTCTTATTCCTGTCCGACCAGTTTTCAATCATTGAATGAACCTCATCGGGAAATGTGACGGGACTGTCGGTATAATACTGCTTTAATATCCCCGAAAGGGTATTCATTCTGTTGGTTATATACTGCCTTGCTCCCGATGTATAGTAGGAATTTACAAACACCGCAGCGGCAAGCACAACGAGCAGAAGCACAGCGATCACCACGCCGAGACTGTTTACAGCCCATCTTTTTGTTATAGTGTTTTTTGTTTTATGCGCCATACATATACCCTGACCGATACAATTTCACAATTTGTACATCAAATATGAAACAGTATTATAATCAACGACATTAAAAATTTGACCTGAAGTCAAGCAAAAATTTGCATATATGATTT
>CAZCUQ010000031.1:0-358 GCA_964501705.1 uncultured Ruminococcus sp.
ACAAACAAGCGGGTGAAGCTTTATCGCACGTCCTTCAACGAGGATAGGTTCAAAAGCCTGGATACCGAGTCTGTGAAGAGTAGGCGCACGGTTAAGAAGAACAGGGTGTCCCTTGATAACATTTTCGAGAGCGTCCCATACCTCGTCCTTGTTTACTCTTTCAACGCTCTTGCGGGCGGATTTGATGTTGTTTACAATTTTTTTATCAACGAGTCTTTTCATCACGAACGGCTTGAAAAGCTCCAGAGCCATTTCTTTCGGGAGACCGCACTGATACATTTTAAGTTCGGGTCCCACAACGATAACGGAACGTCCCGAATAATCGACGCGTTTGCCGAGGAGATTCTGTCTGAAACGT
>CAZCUQ010000031.1:368-3158 GCA_964501705.1 uncultured Ruminococcus sp.
TGTTTACCCTTGAGCATATCGGAGAGGGACTTGAGAGCGCGGTTATTGGGACCCGTAACGGGTCTGCCGTGTCTGCCGTTGTCGATAAGAGCGTCGACAGCTTCCTGAAGCATTCTTTTTTCGTTTCTTATTATGATGTCGGGAGCGTTCAGCAGAAGCATTTTTTTAAGGCGGTTATTGCGGTTGCTAACTCTTCTGTAAAGGGCATTAAGGTCGGATACGGCGTATCTGCCGCCATCGAGCTGAACCATGGGGCGAAGATCGGGGGGAATAACGGGAACGATGTCCATAATCATCCATTCGGGCTTGTTTCCCGAAAGGCGGAAAGCCTCGATTATTTCAAGTCTTTTGAGAAGCTTGATTTTCTTCTGTCCCGCGGGGAGATCTTTAAGTTCTTCCTTCAATTCGTTCGCGACCCATTCGAGGGAGTTGATCCAATTGGATTTATCGGCTATTTCGGCGTGTTCGCCGTTTTTGTTAGCCTCATCTATTTTTTCGTCGAATAATTTTTCGATATAGGACGAGCCTGTGACAGCTTTTATGCGAAGCCCTGTTTTTCTGTCCGACTGATCGAGATTGTAGTACATTACATCGTCCTTGTAGACGGATCGCGGGATTATCTGACCTACTTCAAACTTATCATTTCCGCCGTTATCCGTAATGCAGTAAAATCTGCTTGCGAGGAAGTCGGTGATTTCTTTTTCGGAGAGACCGATTATCTCGGAGATCTCGGAGATATTTTTAGTAAAGAACTGATCGTATCTTGCGGGGTCGTATTCAAGGAGAAGATCCTTTATTGCCTCCGCGCCCATTCCCGCTTCAAAGTCGCCCTCATACTTTTCGCGCATATCGTTATATTCTTTTTCGGTGAGGAGCTGTTTTTTGACAAGCTCGGTATTACCGCCGTCGGTAACGATATACTTAGTGAAATAGAGGACTTCTTCAAGTCGTTTTTGGGAGACTTCAAGGACCTGACCTATTCTGGAGGGAGTACCCTTGAAATACCAGATATGTGAAACGGGAGCCGCGAGAGTGATGTGCCCCATTCTTTCGCGTCTTACCTTTGCGCGTGTGACCTCAACGCCGCAGCGTTCGCAGATCTTTCCCTTGTAGCGTATTTTTTTATATTTTCCGCAGTGACATTCCCAGTCCTTCTGGGGTCCGAAAATTCTTTCGCAGAAAAGGCCGTCTTTTTCGGGCTTAGTGGTTCTGTAGTTTATGGTTTCGGGCTTTTCGACCTCGCCGTGTGACCATGAAAGGATCATATCGGGGGAAGCAAGACCTATTTTAATTGAATCAAAAACATTAAATTCCAACAGCTTACACTCCTTTTAAACCAAAGCTTTGTTTACGCCTGCAAATCAAACGAGATCGTCGTCGCCGCCGAAATCGAGATCATCGAGATCGGGTTCTTCCGCTTCATCGTCTTCCTCGTCCTCATCGTCTAAGCTGTCGCCCTCGTCGTCGAAGGAATATCCGTCATCGATATCGCCGCTTTCAAAGTCGTCGGAGGCGAGATCGGATTCAAAATCGATATCCTCGTCTTCCGCGCCCGAAACAGCCTGAGGAACGCCGTCGTCTTCGTCCTCGAAGTTTTGTTTAAGATCTATCTCCTCAAGGTTTTCGTCAAGGACTCTGATATCAAGACCCAGTGACTGAAGTTCCTTGATAAGGACTCTGAACGATTCCGGAACGCCGGGCTTGGGAACGTTCTGACCCTTTACGATAGCCTCGTAGGTTTTGACTCTTCCAACGGTATCATCGGATTTTACGGTGAGGATCTCCTGCAAGGTATAAGCCGCGCCGTAAGCCTCAAGCGCCCAAACTTCCATTTCACCGAAGCGCTGACCGCCGAACTGGGCTTTTCCGCCGAGGGGCTGCTGGGTAACGAGCGAATACGGACCTACCGAACGCGCATGGATCTTATCACCGACCAGGTGGTGGAGCTTTAAATAGTACATTATTCCGACGGTTACGGGGTTATCGAATTCCTCGCCGGTGCGTCCGTCGCGGAGGATGAATTTTCCGTCTGCGGGGAGGCCGCCTTCCTTGAACATTTCTCTGATATCGCTTTCATGAGCGCCGTCAAAGACGGGAGTCATGATCTTCCAGCCGAGTTTTTTGGCGGCCATACCGATATTGACTTCAAGTACCTGACCGATATTCATACGCGAAGGAACGCCCTGAGGATTAAGAACGATATCGAGAGGAGTTCCGTCCTCCATGAAAGGCATATCCTCCGATTTCAGAATTCTCGAAACAACGCCCTTGTTTCCGTGGCGTCCCGCCATTTTATCTCCGACGGATATCTTACGTTTCTGAGCGATATAGCATCTTACCTGCTTATTTACGCCGGGAGACAATTCATCGCTGTTTTCTCTTGTGAATACCTTTACGTCAATGATGATTCCCGCTTCGCCGTGGGGAACTTTAAGGGAATTGTCCCTGACTTCCCTTGCCTTTTCGCCGAAGATGGCGCGGAGGAGTCTTTCTTCCGCCGTAAGCTCGGTTTCGCCCTTGGGAGTGACCTTTCCGACAAGGATATCGCCTGCGGTGACTTCCGCTCCTATGCGGATGATACCGTTTTCATCGAGGTTTTTGAGAGCGTCCTCGCCGACGTTCGGGATATCGCGGGTGATCTCTTCGGGGCCGAGCTTTGTGTCACGGGCTTCGCACTCGTATTCTTCGATGTGGATAGAGGTGTAGATATCTTCTCTTACGACTCTTTCATTAAGGAGAACCGCGTCCTCGTAGTTATAGCCCTCCCATGTCATAAAGCTTATGAGAGCG
>CAZCUQ010000031.1:3168-17325 GCA_964501705.1 uncultured Ruminococcus sp.
TTCCGATAGCTATTTCACCGTTTGAGGTAGCGGGGCCGTCGGCAAGCACCTGTCCTGCCGTGACCTCGTCGCCCTTATTGACGATAGGTCTTTGATTTATGCAGGTTCCCTGATTGGAACGTTTGAATTTTGTGAGCTTGTATCTTGTAACCGCGCCTGTGCCCTCTTTTACGTCGATCTCGTCTGCGGAAACGCTTTCGACCACGCCGCCGTTTTTGGCGAGGATACAAACTCCCGAATCGACGGCGGCCTTGTATTCCATACCCGTACCGACGATGGGAGCCTCGGTTTTAAGGAGAGGAACAGCCTGACGCTGCATATTCGCGCCCATAAGCGCGCGGTTAGCGTCGTCGTTTTCCAGAAACGGGATCATTGCCGTAGCGATGGAAACGACCATTTTGGGAGAAACGTCCATGAAATCCACCTTTGAGCTTTCGCTGGTGGTGATCTGGTCGCGGTATCTTACGTCAACGACGGGGCGGGCGAATTTATGATCCGGAGTAAGGGGTTCGTTCGCCTGAGCGACGATATAGTTATCTTCAACGTCCGCGGTCATATATTCGACCTCGTCCGAAACGACGCCCGTTTCCTTATTGACGCGTCTGTAGGGAGCTTCTATGAAGCCGTATTTATTTATTTTCGCGAAGGAGGCGAGATAAGAGATAAGTCCGATGTTGGGTCCTTCGGGAGTTTCGATAGGACACATTCTTCCGTAGTGGGAATAGTGAACGTCACGAACCTCGAAGGAGGCGCGGTCACGGGAAAGTCCTCCGGGACCGAGAGCGGAAAGACGTCTCTTGTGAGTAAGCTCCGCGAGGGGGTTATTCTGATCCATGAACTGCGACAGGGGGGATGAACCGAAGAATTCCTTCACAGCCGCGGTAATCGGGCGTATATTGATAAGAGCCTGCGGAGTCATGCTTGTCATATCCTGAGAAGTCGTATTCATTCTTTCTCTTATGACTCTTTCCATTCTTGTAAAGCCGATTTTGAACTGATTCTGCAAAAGCTCGCCGACGGAGCGTATTCTCTTGTTGCCGAGATGGTCGGTATCGTCGAGAGAGCCGACGCCCTCGCAGAGATTTATAAAGTAGCTTATCGAAGCGTAGATATCGTCGAGGATGATATGTCTGGGAATAAGCTCGTCAAGGCGTTTGCCGATCATTTCTTCCATTTCGTCTTTATCCGAGGCGGTATCGAGTATTTCCGCAAGCACTTTGAAAGAGACAAGCTCGTTAATGCCGAAAGCGTCCTTGTCTATGTCGCAGAAATCCGCGATATCGACCATGCCGTTGCCTATTACCTTAACTTCTCTCACTTCGTTTTTGTTGTGTTGTTCGCCTGTGGGAGAAGTGTATATTTCTCTGTGTTCAACGTTTATCCATACTTCGCACACACCTGCCTTTTCGATTTCCCTTGCTCTGTCGAAGCTTAGGAATTCGCCCTCGTCGGCGATTATCTCGCCTGTGCGGGGATTCGGAACGGGTCTTGAGAGCGTATGTCCCGCGATTCTCGCTGCTACGCCGAGTTTTTTGTTATATTTGTATCTTCCGAAATCGGCGAGGTCGTATCTTTTCGAGTCGAAGAAGAGCATATTGAGATGAGCAAGAGCGCTTTCGACCGTGGGAGGTTCGCCGGGGCGGAGTTTTTTGTACACTTCAATGAGAGCTTCCTCGGTATTTTTGGCGGGGTCTTTCTGGAGGATAGTCTGGTTAAGTCTTTCGTCAACGCCGAACATTTCCTCGACTTCCTCGTCCGTACCGACTCCGAGAGCCCTGATAAATGTTGTTATGGGTATTTTTCTGTTTTTATCTATGCGGACGTAAATGATGTCCTGGGAATCCATTTCATATTCGAGCCACGCGCCGCGGTTTGGTATAACGGTAGTTCTGAAGAGGTCCTTTCCTGTTTTATCCTTTTCGCAGGCGTAGTAAACGCCTGGGGAGCGGACGAGCTGTGAAACGATAACGCGTTCCGCGCCGTTGATAACGAAGGTGCCGCTGTCGGTCATAAGGGGGAGATCGCCCATATAGACTTCATTTTCTTTTTGTTCGCCCGTTTCCTTGTTTACGAGTCTTGCCTTTACCTTAAGGGGCGCCGCGTAGGTAGCGTCTCTTTCTTTACATTCAGCGACGGTGTATTTGGTGGTGTCTTCGATACGGTAATCGATAAAATTAAGCTCATAATTTCCGTTATAGTCGGAGATCGTGGCAATATCGCGGAAAACCTCTTTAAGACCTTCGTCGATAAACCATTTGTACGAATTCTTCTGCACCTCGATAAGGTTTGGCATATCAATAACTTCATTGATCTTGCCGAAGCTCATACGGGTAGTTTTTCCGAGCTCTACAGGCTTGACATTGACCATAGGCGTAAGTTCCTCCTTGATTTTCATACGGGTGAAACGCGGAGCGAAGCATTATCCGCGCATTAAGATATACTCTAATATTATACACCAAGCAGATAAAAAAGTCAAGAAGAATTTGCGCAAATTTGAAAAATCTACCTATTTCACAGTTTTTGCGATAGTTTTATATGTTTTGTGCACAAAAACAGCAAAAGGCTTCGCGAAAAAGATCCGAAAATGAACTTTCCCGCGAAGTCAAAAAGTAAATTTTTTATTAACGATATGTAAATTTTAATATTACAATGGAGATGCCTCGACTTCTCCCGCGTCATTGAGATGGAACGAAACGCGCCTCATTTCGTCATTTACGGTGTATGATACTCCGCTGATGATGACCTTTGTACCGGGGAAAGCTTCGCCCCGGCAGTCGAATTTAAGGAATTGTTTTACGGCGAGGCGCTCATCGATCTCGTCGATCCGTTCCTTCATGCGTTTTTTCTCGCTGAGGAGGGTATATTTTGTTTTAATAGCCTTTCCTCTTTGTTCTTCTCTTTCGGGGGGTATTTTTTTAAGTTCTTTTTTCTTTGCGTTAAGGAATTCCACGATCTGAGTGCATTGAAGCACCTGTCTGTCGAGTTCGTCAAGAGTTTTCAGAAGCTCGTTTTTTTCTTCGGAAAGCATGGAGTTGTCACCCACGGATACTTCGGTTTTGGCGTAAGTTTTCGTACCCAGCGAGCCGGCTGTGCCGCCGCCTATGCAGGTATATTTTCCTCCGCTCAGCGTTTTGGACGCGGTAAGATTTCCGCCGGCGTAAACTGTGCATACGACGAACGCCTGAGAATTAACGTTTCCGTCAGCTGTAATTTTGGTATATTCGCAGAATTTGGACTTAACGTTTCCGTGGGCGGTGACCTTAGCGTTCATAAGACCGTTTCTGACCTCGATATCGCCGCCGGCTTCAAGCTCGGCGCCGTTTGCGCAGCCGGTTACGGTGATATTGTGTGTCGAGGAGACCTTAAAGCCCTCATCGATATCGCCCTTAATGACGATATCGCCCGAAAAGGAGATATTCCCCGTAGAAGCGTCAACATTTTGATTTACGGTAACTGTTGTAAAGACGTTGAAGCAGCCCGATCTGAATTCGAGATGACCGTCCTCGGCCGCGACGAGAGTAAGACCGTCCTCGGATACCTCAACATTTTCACCGACCGAGAAAACGGCGGGTTTTCCTATATACTGTCTTACGGGAACGCCTCTTACATCGTAACCGCATTCGCCGGGAACAGGCAGAGCTATATCGGCGATAACGGTGCCTTTTCTGACAAAGCGGACATAGCCCATGTTTTTATAGTCAACCGTACCGTTTTCGTCAATCTGAGGGACGAGACTGATTTCGGGAGTGAACCGATATTTTATCGATCCGTTTATTCCGTCAACGGGAGGGCGCCAGGAAGAAACGCATACCTGATTATTGAAATTTTCATTGACGATCATCTGTTCAATCGCTTTTTCATCGATTTCATACCGTATGCCCTTGCTTGCGAGCGCGTCAATGATCTCTTTGAGCGTAACGGTAGTGTGACCTGTCACGGGAGGTTTTATCATAAGAAACGCCTTATGATAGTCTGATGTTGTTGAAACGAATAGTACAGTGCCTCTGATTTCTATATTATCTGCCATAATGCTCACTTCCTTTTCATTGTTCTGATATGATTATATCATAATAGTAAAAAAAAATCAACAGAAAAAGAACAAATTCAAAAACTATTCACAAACGTCCTAATCACCCGACTTTATCGCTTCGTCCGGTAAAAGCGGGAAAAACGCGTAATGATTATATCGGCATATAAGTATATCGTGGGATATGCCCGTGATTACTCTTTTCTTAATATTGACAAACCCGTTTCCGTATGGTATAATTTAATAACAAAGAAACAGAAAGGATGATACGATGATATGCTCAAAGTGCGGTACGGAAAACAGCGATAACGAAATGTTCTGCCGCGAATGCGGAGCGGAATTGTATTCGGGTGAAAACATATCTTCGGATACGCGTGATAAGAAAAAATCAAAGGGTAAAACGGGATTTGCCTTAAATACCAAAAAGAAAAAAGCTTCGGCAAAAAAGGAAGAAAGCTCCGCTGTGACCGAGCCGGAAAAACAAACGCCGCCCGATGAAAAGAAAAAATCAGAGCGGCGCAAAGGTATTTTCAGCCTGAAAACCAAAATAAAAATCGCTGCCTTCGGTACAGCCGCTCTTGCGGTCATAGTCGCGGCTATCCTCATATCGGGAAATATATCCTCAAAAAAAGGCGAAAGGATCGCCGCCGCCGTCCCCCTCGGAAGAAATATAGATTTCTGTATAAAAGAAACGGGCGAGGATTTCTCGGCAACATCGCGCTTTAAGGATATGCGTACGATCTCCGCCTTCAACTATATCTGCGAATCGGACAAGACCGTAAATATCAGCGGGATTACCGTCCCGACATGGGCGGTGCTTGTGAACGAGGACAGCAAAAATATCCTTAACTCCGTGGAATATTATAACTTCGCCGCTTTAAGAGAGGGCTGGAAAGGCGAGTATTCCACTGTGAGATTTACCAAAGATACCGTGCAGTACGGAATGGACGAAAAAACCGTTACAAAAACCATAGGCTTCGAGCCGTATTATACGCAAAAAACCTCCGACAATAAATCCGTAAGCTGTTACAGATACTACATCATCGACAACGAAACGGGCAACGACAGAGTATATAACTACTTCGTGGAATACAACGATGTGAACGGCACCGTCGTAAACGCTTACGACACTGAAATAAACTATGTTAATTATATCCTCGGTATATCATAAATGACTGCTTCAAAAAGAAAAATTTCCCCGTGCGGCATTATCCTTGCCGCAGGATTTATCCTCACCCTGCTTCTGTATCTTGCAGCCCGCTTTGTTTCGGGATTCGCGGACTTTTTCACCGATAATGTGTTTTATTATATAAGCGTTCCGTATGCGTTTTTCTCATCGCTGTTCCCGTTTTCGTTCGGGGAACTGCTGATAATACTCGGAATACTTATCGTCATTATCGGTATACCCGCTGTTATAGTTTCGGTCATAATCGTGCGGAAAAACAAAGAAAAACAAAAAAGGCTGATAAAAGGCACGGCGGTTTTTCTTTCGTTTGTGGTGCTTTTTATCGCGCTTACCGAAACTCTCAACTGCTTTATCGAATATCGGTGCAGTACGTTTTCGCAAAGATACATGGATAAAAACGCGCCGTCGGAATATTCCGCGGATGAACTGTCCGCGCTCTGCGATTATCTTATAGATAACGCGAATTCCCTCGCGGAAGATCTTCCCAGAGATTCACAGGGGTACATAATTCTTCCCGAAAACGCCTCCGCGCTGGCGGGAGAATATATGGATAAATTCGGCAGAGACTACGGTATTGAAAGACTTACGGGCTACTATACGCGTCCTAAGAGCATCGTCTGTTCCGAATTTATGTCCAAGGCAAATCTTCAGGGAATTTATTTCCCGTTTACCATGGAGGCAAATATAAACGCCGATATGTTCTCATCCCGAAAGCCTGCCACGATGTGCCACGAGCTTGCGCATACAAAAGGATTCATTCTGGAGGACGAAGCGGGATTCATAGCGTTTCTCGCGTGCAGGAACTCGGACGATCCCGTTTTCATGTACAGCGGTTTTTTGTCCGCGATGACCTACTCCGTAAATGAGCTTTACAAGTACGCGGAGGATGACGAAAAAGCTCGCGTCTCGGAGAAAATTTCCTCCCTCGTCAGATTTGACAACCGCTTTCTTACCGATGAATACAAAAAAGCCCTGGAAGAAGACAGGATAATTAAAAAGGATACGGTGTCGAAGGCTTCGGATAAGGCTCTCGACGCCAATCTTAAAATAAACGGCATATCGGACGGAAAACAAAGCTACAGCAGAATAGTAAGTCTCCTGCTAAGCGATTTTTATTATCCGCTTGAAAAGAAATAAACATAAAAATACAAGAGAAAGAAGAAAACAAAATGAAGTACAGGATAAACTGGAACGACGGAGTCTTCGCCGTTCCCGATAAAGCGGCGGACTGCCTGAAGCTCGCTTCGGGCAAGGCTGTCAAGGTGCTGTTATATCTGCTCAGATTCAAGACCGAGGAGGGAATAACCGAAAATCTCGGCATTACCGAAGAGGATTTTGAAGACAGTATTTCTTACTGGATATCCACCGATATCCTTTCAAAGGACGGAAACTTTACCGAAACACCCAAAGCCGCCGCTCCCGGAAAACCAAAGGGAAAACAGACGGAAAAAAAGCCATGCGATATCTACCCCGAGGAAATAGCCGAAAAAATTGAGGAATCCGATAAACTAAAGGAGCTTTTCTCCGCGGTCGAGGCTATCCTCGGAAGAAGCATACGACACTCGGAACAGTGCGCTGTTCTGAATATGACGGAAAGCATAGGACTTCCTCCCGAAGTCATTGTGATGATTTTCGGATACTGCGCTTCGATAGACAAATTATCCGTTTCCTACGCGGAAAAGGTCGCCGTTTCATGGGCGGACGAGGGCATAAATACCGCCGCTCTCGCCGACTCGAAGATACTTTCTCTGCAAAAAGCGAGAACTCTTGCTTCAAAATGCGCTTCAAGAATGTTTTACTCTTCGAGAGCGCTTACAAAAAAAGAAAACGAATATATAAACAAATGGGCTGCCGAGGGCGCGGATATCGAGCTTATCATGAACGCTTACGACCGCACCGTCGATAATACGAGAAAAGCGGCGTTTGCGTATATGGATAAGATCATTTCCGAATGGACCGCTGCGGGAATAAGCTCCCCGGAGGAAGCGGATAAGTACAGCGAGAGCCATAAATCGGGCAGGAAAGCTCCCGTGAAAAAACAGTCGGGAAAACCGTCATTCGATCTCGACCTTATTATGGAACATGCCAAAAATACTCCGCTTGATCCCGAAAGCAAGCAGGACTCTTAAAAGGAGAAAATATGAAGGATATGAATTTCCCCGCCGAAATATGCGTGAAGGCTCAGCGGATGATCGATGACAGGCACAAAAAAGCCGAGACGCAGTACGAAAACCGCCGCGCGGAAATAGAAAGAGCCGCTCCCGAGGTGTCGGAGGTCTTCCGTCAGGCGGCGGGAGTCTCTTCGGAGCTTACAAGGCTTATTATATCAAAAAAAGGAAACTTCAGGGAACAATTTGAAAGAATAAAGAAAAATAACACGGACGCGCATCATTTTATCAGAGAGATCCTTTCCGCAAAGGGTTATCCCGCGGATTATCTCGAAATAAAATATACCTGCCCCGTATGCGGCGATACGGGCTTTACAGAAGAAGGACTCCGATGCGGCTGCTTCACTGAGCTTGCCGCAAAGCTCAGTGCGGAGGAACTCAACGCGTCCGCAAATATGCCCGACTGCGACTTTGAGCATTTTTCCGCGGGCTTTTACCCAAAGGAAAAAAACGACGAGGGAGTTATTCCCTTTGAAAAAATGCAGGAAATATTCAATTACTGCAAAAACTATGCGGAGAATTTCTCGCTCTCCTCAAGGAGTCTTCTTATGCTCGGAAAAACGGGTACAGGAAAAACCCACCTTTCTCTCTCTGTTGCAAAAGAAGTGATAAAAAACGGCAATACCTGCGTTTACGGCTCGGTCATAAATTTTCTACGCGGCATAGAAAAAGAACACTTCGGCAGAGCCGCCGCAGATGAAGATACCTTTGAGAGACTTATCGCCTGTGATCTGCTTATTTTAGACGATCTCGGCGCGGAAAACAACAGCCCGTTCTATGAATCGACAACGTATAATATAATAAATACGCGGATAAATCTTCAAAAACCCGTTATAATAAGCAGTAATCTCAGCCCGTCCGAGCTTGGAAACAAATATAACGAAAGAATCATTTCGAGAATTTTCGGCGTATATAAAATACTCAGATTCTACGGAAACGATATCCGTCAGGAAAAAATGCTCAGAGGACTGGTATAAACCGGCTTGATTTACTACACTTTAAAACTAAAAAGAAAATATGTCAATAAAAATAACTTTGCTTTGTTTAAAATAAATAAATTTAATCGGATTTATCATTTAGTTATTTACAATCCGGGAAAAATATGATAAAATAATATTATTATATAGTAAAAAGTGAGGCGCTTATTAATGAATAATACAAATATTCTTCTCGAAAGCGGTACTAATGAGCTTGAGCTTCTCGAATTCACGGTAGGCTCCAATACATACGGAATAAATGTCGCAAAGGTCAACGAAATTATGATGGATCAGATTGTGACTCCCATGCCTAACGCCCCCGAAGAGGTCGAGGGAGTGTTTATTCCGCGTGACAAGCTTATCTCCGTGATCGATCTTCATAAGGTTCTTCATGCCCAAAGACCCGATAACGTCAAGGAGATAATAATTGTCTGCCAGTTCAATAAAATCGATGTGGCATTCCATGTATCCACCGTCAGGGGTATTCAGAGAATTTCATGGACGGATATCAGCGAGCCTCCCGCAGTAGCGGCGGGCGACGGTTCTCAGGCATTTTCGGGTATGGCTACGGGAGTTGCAAAGGTCGGCGGCAAGATAATTATTATTCTTGATTTTGAAAGAATAGTATCTACTCTCAACAAGTCTGTAATTCTTGATTCCGAGGGGATCGCCGATAAGGATCACCCGGATATGGCAAACAGCAAAAAGAGAATAGTCGTTGCGGACGATTCACAGTTTTTAAATAAAATGATCGTTGAAACTCTCGCAAGAACCGGCTATAAAAACGTTGTTTCCTTTCAGAACGGAGGAGACGCGTGGGATTATATCTTATCCTACAAGGACAAGGCAACAAGCGAGGGCGGAACCATAACCGATTATATCGCCTGCGTGATAAGCGATATCGAAATGCCGAAAATGGACGGTCACAGGCTTACCAAGCTTATCAAGGGCGATAATGTTTTAAGACATATTCCCGTGATTCTCTTCTCGTCTCTCATCAACGAGCAGATGTATGCAAAGGGAAAATCCGTGGGCGCGGACGCTCAGTTTGCAAAGCCTCAGATAAAGGATCTTATCGGGGAGCTTATCAAGCTTCTCAGGGAAGAGTAATTTCCGCATATTCGGGGATGAAAATGTCTTATTTTCGTCCCCTTATTTTTGGAGGCGATAAAAATGGCTCTTGACGGAGCTTTTCTTTACACTGTAAAAAACGAACTGAAATGTCTTTTGGGCGGACGGGTCGATAAGATCTACGAGCCGTCGCGCGAGGAGATAATAATTTCAATGAGAACAAAAAACGGCGGGGTAAAGCTTCTTTTGTCCGCGTCCGCTTCTTCCGCGAGAGTACACATTACCGAAAACAAAGCGGAAAATCCCAAATCTCCGCCTATGTTCTGTATGCTTATGAGAAAGCATCTGAACTGCGCCAAGCTTACGGATATCAGACAGGATAAGCTTGAAAGAATACTTTTTCTTGATTTTGAGGCGGTAAACGAACTCGGCGACCTTGTGAAAATAACTGTGGCGGCGGAAATAATGGGGAAATATTCCAATATTATTCTGATAAACGAAAACGGAAAGATAATAGACAGCTTAAAGCGGGTAGACAGCGAAATGTCTCGTGAGAGACTTATCCTGCCGGGAATGGTTTATTCTCTTCCGCCGCGTGAAGAACGACTGTGCTTTCTCGACTGCTCCGCGGAAGATATAAAAGCTTCGTTTCGGAAAATACTTTCTTCTTCCGACTGCCTTTTATCCAAAGCAGTGATAAGAACATTTGAGGGGGTATCTCCCTTGGTCGCGAGAGAGTGGACATACAGAGCATCGGGGAACGCCGACACTGTTCTTTCCGAGGGTATGGATAAATACTTTGACGGTTTTATCAAAGCTGTTTTTGAAACAAGAGACAAAATCTTTGATAATGATCTGAAATATGTGATACTTCGCGATGAAAACAAAAGCGACAAGGATTTCTGTTTCTTCGATATTTCCCAATATGACGGAATTTACGATAAAATATACTTGGATTCCGCTTCGGAAATTCTTGACAGATTCTACGCCGAAAGAGACTCCTTTGCGAGAATGAAGCAGCGTTTCGGTGATATGTATAAGCTTATAAAAAATACAAGAGACAGAATATCAAAAAGGCTGTATTCTCAAAAGGAAGAGCTTCAAAACGCGCGTAACCGCGATGAGTACAAACTAAAGGGAGATCTCATTTCCGCGAATATCTATAAGCTTGAAAAGGGAATGGGCTTCTTTGAAACGGAAAATTTCTACGATGAAAGCTGTCCCGTAATTAAGATAGAGCTTGACCGCAGACTGTCTCCCTCGCAGAATATGCAGAAATACTATTCCGAATACCGAAAAGCAGATACCGCCGAAAAAATTCTCACCGAGCGGATAGCTCACGGAGAAGAAGAACTCAGCTATATCGAAAGCGTTTCCGACGCGCTTTCCCGGGCGGAGACCGAGGACGATATCAACGCTCTCAGAGAAGAACTCGCAGGAGAAGGATATCTTAAAAGACAGGGGAAAAAACAAAAGAATCCGAAAATTCTTCCGCCGAAAATGTTTTTATCTCCCGACGGATTTGAGATCGCCATCGGCAGAAACAACGTCCAGAATGACAAGCTTACTCTCAAAACCGCCGAAAAAACCGATATATGGCTTCATACCAAGGATATTCCCGGTTCGCACGTAATTATTTTCGCGCACGGGAAAAATGTTCCCGACAGCACGATAATGTATGCCGCAAAACTTGCTGCTTTTCACAGCAAGGCGAGGGGTTCCTCTCAGGTGCCTGTGGATTATGTCCCCGTAAGACTTGTCAAAAAGCCCGCAGGTTCTAAGCCCGGAAAGGTTATCTTTACGGGAAACAAGACGCTGTATGTTCAGCCGCTTGACGTAAAGGAATAAACAAAACCGTTAATTAAAACAGACTTTATCTGATAAGAATGATAAATAAATATCAAGGAGAAAAAAATCATGTCTGAAACAACTATTGAAAAAAAAGGTAAATTTTCCGTAAGGGAGCTTGCGTATATCGGGCTTTTCGCGGTGATAATCACTGTCTGCTCATGGATATCGGTGCCTATGGCTGTACCGTTTACTCTTCAGACCTTTGCGGTTTTTCTTACGCTTCTCATTCTCGGAGGAAAGAACGGATTCTTCGCCGTGCTTACCTACATTCTTATGGGAGCGATCGGAGTTCCCGTATTTGCGGGCTTCAAGGGCGGAATAGGAGCGCTTTTCGGAGCTACGGGAGGATATATTCTGGGATTTATTCTTACAGCGGCTGTATTTTGTCTCGCTCAAAAGCTTTCCGACAAGCTTTATGTGAAAATTATCGCGCTGGTAATCGGTCTTGCGCTCTGCTACGCATTCGGAACAATCTGGTTCAAAATCATCTATTCGGGGAAAAACGGCGAGATAACTTATATTGCCGCTCTCGGAATGTGTGTCGTCCCGTTTATTCTGCCCGATTTGGCAAAGCTTTTCCTTGCTGTTATATTATCCGAAAGGGTCAAAGCCATTACACATTTTAAGGACACGAAAAAATCTTGACAGAGACAGAATAAAATGATATAATATTTACAGGAAAAAATCATTGCTTCGGATGTGAAGAATGTGGCGGAAAAAGATATAACGGAAAAGATCCTCGAATCGTATAATGACGTATTTGCGGATATCGTAAATGTTCTTCTCTTCGACGGAGAGGAAATCATCAGAGAAGATGAGCTTATCGATGAGGATGTCCGTTCGGCATACAAGGCTGACGGAAAAATACATGAGCTTGAAAGAGATACCGCAAAGCGCTGGGTGAAAAAAAATATCAGAATTGCCTGCATAGGACTTGAAAATCAAACCGCCGCAGACGCTGATATGCCGCTCAGGGTAATTGCATATGACGGTGCGGAATACAGAGCGGAGCTTAACGCAAAAGGGAAAAAAGACAGGTACCCCGCAGTAACGCTCGTATTGTATTTCGGATACGAAAAACACTGGGATAAACCGACAAATCTCATTGATTGTCTTGATATCCCTGCGGAATTCAGACCGTATGTTAAGGATTATGGGATAAATCTCTTTGAGATAGCATATCTTGCGGACGAAAAGGTAAAAAAATTCAAAAGTGATTTTCGCATTGTAGCGGATTATTTTGTGCAGATGAGAAAAAATAATAACTACATACCATCTCCCGCAGAGATGGAACACGTTCAGGCAGTGCTTCATATGATGAGCGTAATGACGGGAGATCACAGATTTGAAGATGTGTGCAGCAATAATATGAAAGAAGGAGGAAATATCAATATGTGCGAAGTTCTTGACAGAATAGAAAACAGGGGAATTGAAAGAGGTATTGCCAAAGGAATTGAAAAAGGTATTGCCAAAGGAATTGAAAAAGGTATTGCCAAGGGCAGAGAAGAAGGCATAACGGAAATGCTGAGAAAATATATGAACAAACATAACTGCAGTGCAAATGAAGCCATGGACGAATTTGATATTTCTTTATCCGACAGAGAGGCTCTTCGCACTATGCTTGAGTAGATTTTATATTACTGCCCGCTGTGAAAATAATTTTTTAATCTTGTGAAAATCTATTGCTTTTTTTGAAAAAATATGGTATAATATCTTTGTGAATATTCTATCGGTCCTGATAGAAATAAAAAATGTAATCGGAGGAAAAAATATTATGGCAAAGTTAGTTTCTGCTAAGGAAATGCTTAACAAGGCACGCGACGGAAAATACGCCGTTGGTCAGTTCAACATCAACAATCTCGAATGGACAAAGTCTATTCTCTTGACTGCCGAAGAGCTGAAGTCTCCCGTTATTCTCGGTGTTTCCGAGGGCGCAGGCAAGTATATGTGCGGATTCTCCACGATCGTCGGAATGGTAAACGGGATGCTTAATGAGCTCGGCATAACCGTTCCGGTTGCTCTTCACCTTGACCACGGCACATTTGAAGGCGCTCAGAAGTGCATTAAGGCAGGCTTCTCGTCCATTATGTTCGATGGCTCTCATTACCCTATCGATGAAAATGTTGATAAGACCACAAAGCTTGTCAATACCTGTGATATACTCGGAATATCCCTTGAAGCAGAGGTAGGCGCTATCGGCAGCGAAGAGGACGGCGTTGTCGGAATGGGCGAGTGCGCGGATCCCGACGAGTGCAAGAGAGTTGCCGATCTCGGCGTTACAATGCTTGCTGCGGGTATCGGAAATATCCACGGCAAATATCCCGAAAACTGGGCGGGACTTTCATTTGATACGCTCGCAGCAATAAAGGATAAGGTCGGCGATATGCCTCTCGTTCTTCACGGCGGCACAGGAATCCCCGCGGATATGATAAAGAAAGCCATCTCTCTCGGCGTTGCCAAGATAAACGTTAATACCGAGTGTCAGCTTGCTTTCCAGGAAGCTACGAGAAAGTATATCGAGGAGGGCAAGGATCTTCAGGGCAAGGGATTTGATCCCAGAAAGCTTCTCGCTCCCGGCTGTGAAGCTATCAAGGCAACCGTTACCGAGAAGATGAATCTCTTCGGAAGTGTAGGAAAGGCGTAAAATTTACTTTTCAGAATTTACTCATTTCAATTCAAATTAGTTTATTTGCTGTCACATCGAAGCTTCAAGGAGCGCGGCGGACAAATACAAAGGGGAGAGGAATTTTTCCTCTCCCCTTTAGTTTTCTCATCGCGCTCCCAGCCGCCGCTGAAAAAAAGTTACTTTTATCGTTTTCGACTTAGCTTCAATTACGTTATCATTTGATGTTTGTCTTATCGTTTCCGCAATAACCT
>CAZCUQ010000032.1:0-2670 GCA_964501705.1 uncultured Ruminococcus sp.
CTTTCCCGTACAGCCGTGGCAAATAGCGTCGGCACCTTCTTTCTTTGCTATTTCAACTATTCTTTTGGCGATAACGGGGCGGGCGAAGGAAGTGCCGAGAAGGTATCTGTTTTCGTAAACGGCTCCCGCCTTGACCGTCGGGAACACGAAATCCTCGACAAATTCTTTTCTGAGGTCTTCTATATAAAGCTTTGAAGCGCCTGTTTTCTTAGCCTTTTCTTCAAGTCCGTCGAGTTCCGTACCCTGACCGACGTCGCCCGAAACGGCGATGACCTCGCAGTTATTATAATTTTCCTTTAACCACGGAATAATTATCGACGTATCGAGACCTCCCGAATAAGCGAGAACCACCTTTTTGATATTCTTTTTTCTTTCAATCTTATTCATTGTTAAAAAACCTCCGAACTGTATTTTTATGCGGTAAGAACATACTCTTATTATACACTCTTTTTTATCTTTGTCAATAACTTTCCCGCAAAATTTATAATTTTTTGCCGTTTATTCACAATTTGAATGTATATTTGGATAAATATACGGTATATTTATCCAAATATACAAAAATAACTTAAAAGCGAAAAAAAACGGACGGGACAAGATGACCATTACAAATATATGTATATTTGTTATAATACCATGATTTTTTTTACATATCCTGTTGTGCAAATTATACATAAAACCGGTTTTACAATAGGCAAAACATAAAAATCTCGGCAGAAATATTGAAAATATAAGGAGAATATGATATAATTTCCTTATCAGTAATAACAGGAAATAACAGTCTGATATCACAGGGGGAAAACATTTTGAGCAAATTATCAGAAAAGTTTAAATCGGTCGCTCAGCGAATTACGATAAACGGCGTGATCACAACAACTCTTTCGCTTATGGTGCTTTGTATCGTGTTCGTTGTAATGAATCAGCAAAGCTCCAAAAAAATGATTCAAAACGATATGAACGAGCTTGCCCGGAATTCCGCGGAGAGCGTGCAGTGGCAGCTTGACTCCTATATGAGCATAGCCGAAGAAACGGGCAGAAATTCAACTCTTTACGAAAAAAATATTCCGAACGCCACTAAAAAGGTGTACCTCGCAACGGTTGCGGAATCTCACGGCTTTCAGCGAGGAAACCTTATCGATACAAACGGAGACGCGATCGACGGCAACAATTACTCCGAACGGGAATATTACCAGCAGGCAATGAAGGGAAACAGATGGATATCCGACCCTACGGTATCAAAGGTTACGGGCAAGGTATCCATTATGGTCGCGGCTCCCGTAAGGTCGGGCGGTATGCCTCAGAGCCAGGTCATCGGCGTGGTCTACTATGTTCCGAACGAGGAATTTTTAAACGATATTGTACGCAGTATTTCTTTCAGCGAAACAGGCTATGCGTTCATCGTAAACAAGGAAGGAAAAATCATAGCCCACAACGACGCGTCTCTTGTCGCGGACGGAATAAATTATCTTGAGCTTTCCTTAACCGATTCCTCCTACAGCGATATGGCGGACGTTATAAGCAAAATGAACGCGAACGGAGAGGGATTTGCCGAAATATATTTTGAAGGCGGAAAAAATTACATCTCTTACGCTCCGATAGAGGGTACGAACGACTGGTCGATCGCAATAATCGCTCCCGAAAAGGAGCTTATGAAGGAATCGAACAATACTTTGATTTTTGCTTTGATAACGCTTGTCGTATGTTCTCTCATTTCTTCCTTTTTCTCATACCTCATGGGCAGAAGAATAGGAGATCCCATAAAAGAAATTGCCGACAGATTCAAAACGATCAAAGACGGGGATCTTTCCACTCCCGTTCCCTTTATCGAGGGACATGACGAGGTCGCGGTGCTGTCGCGTTCCGCAAGAGAAGTGACCGGCGTCCTGAGCATTATAATACAAGATATGGGGAGAATCCTTTCGGCTATTTCAAATGGCGAACTCGATGTGGATACTGAGGAAAACGCTTCGGCGTACACGGGCGACTTTGAGGATCTCATTCAGTCTGTGAATGTGATAAACAAAAAGCTGAGCAAAACTCTTAAGCTTATCAATCTCACCGCAAATCAGGTTTCGGGCGGTTCGGAACAGGTTTCGTCGGGAGCTCAGGCATACGCACACGGAGCCGCGGAGCAGGCGGCGTCCATTCAGGAGATCGCCGCAGCCATCCATACTATCTCCGAGAAGGTTAAGGATAACAACGAGAGCTGCAAGAGGGGACGTACCCTTGTCGACGAGACCACCGATTACATAGACAAGGCACATAATCAGGTAAACGAGCTTACAAAGGCTATGAACGATATCGGAAAATCCTCCGACGAGATCGGAAAGATAATCAAGACTATTGACGATATCGCGTTCCAGACGAATATCCTGGCGCTCAACGCCGCAGTTGAAGCCGCAAGAGCGGGAGGAACGGCGGGCAAGGGATTCGCCGTTGTTGCCGATGAGGTTCGCAATCTTGCTTCAAAATCCGCCGACGCGGCACAGAATACAACTCATCTTATCGAAAGATCCATTGAAGCTGTCCGCCGTGGAACAGAAGTCACAAACGAAACCATTGAGGCGGTAGAAAGCGTTGAGGAACGCGCCGATAAGGTACGTGACATTGTCTCCAAGATAGCGGATTCGGGCGAGGAACAGAAAATGATGATAAATCAGCTTACCGCGGGTA
>CAZCUQ010000032.1:2680-16566 GCA_964501705.1 uncultured Ruminococcus sp.
ATCAGATCTCGGGCGTTGTACAGTCCAATACCGCGACATCCGAGGAAAGCGCGGCTGCTTCCGAAGAGCTTTCCGGGCAGGCGGAAAATCTCAGAAAGATGATCGGCGATTTTCGTCTCAGATCGGAATAATTTTCACGAAAAACTTTTTCTCCAATAAAAAAGTAACCTTAGTCTGTCGGTTTTGACATTCTTGAAGGTTACTTTTTCTTTTCAGTATTGTTTATTAATCAGCGAAATTTCCCGTGTAGAGCGAATAGTATTTTCCTTTTCTTTCGATGAGTTCGTCATGACTGCCCTTTTCGATTATCCTTCCCTGTTCGAGAACGACAATGCAGTCGCTGTTTTTGACTGTCGAAAGACGGTGTGCGATTACAAAAGTAGTTCTGCCGTGCATGAGCTTATCCATTCCGTCCTGAACGATCCGCTCTGTTCTCGTATCGATGGAGCTTGTCGCCTCGTCGAGAATGAGAACCGGCGGGTCGGCAACAGCGGCTCTCGCTATGGCAAGGAGCTGGCGCTGACCCTGACTCAGATTTGCGCCGTCTCCCGTGAGCATCGTATCGTAGCCGTTCGGGAGATGCCTTATAAATCCGTCGGCGTTCGCAAGCTTTGCGGCCGCGATGATATCCTCGTCGGACGCGTCAAGCTTTCCGAATCGGATATTTTCCTTTACAGTTCCCGTGAAGAGGTGAGTATCCTGCAAAACGATTCCGAGGCTTCGTCTCAGATCCGCTTTCTTTATCTTGTTTACGTTTATTCCGTCGTAGCGTATCTTTCCGTCCTGTATATCGTAGAAGCGGTTTATAAGATTTGTGATGGTGGTTTTTCCCGCGCCCGTACTGCCGACGAACGCTATTTTCTGTCCGGGTTCCGCTTTAAGCTTTATGTCGTGGAGAACGATTTTTTCATCATTGTATCCGAAATCCACTCCGTCGAAAATGACCTCGCCCTGAAGCTTTACATAATCGGTGGTTTTATCCGCCTCATGATAATGCTTCCATGCCCAAAGTCCCGTGCGCTTTTCGGATTCGGTGATTTTTCCGCCATTTTCCTTTGCGTTTACAAGAGTTACATATCCGTTGTCAACCTCGGATTTTTCGTCGAGGAGCTTGAATATTCTTTCCGCGCCCGCAAGCGCCATTACAATTGAGTTGAACTGCTGGCTTACCTGATTTATCGGCATATTGAAGCTTCTGTTAAAGGTCAGAAAGCTGATAAGTCCGCCGACCGTCAGACCCAGCATATTGTTTTCAAGATGAAGATTCACCTCGTTGTTCGCAACAAGAAGTCCGCCGAGTATCGCGCATACGACATAGCTTAAATGCCCGAGCTGTCCGTTTACGGGACCTATGACGTTAGAGAAGCACTGTGCGCTGTTGGCGCTTTTAAAAAGTTTATCGTTTATTTCGTTGAAATGCTCTATGCTCTCTTCCTCGTGACAGAAAACCTTAACGACCTTTTGTCCTTCCATCATTTCTTCTATGAAGCCGTTTACCGTACCGAGATTTCTCTGCTGCTCCGAAAAGAATTTTCCGCTCTTCGAGGCGAGCTTTCCCGTGAGGATAAGCATGACCCCAACCATCAGGATAGTTGCTCCGGTGAGGGGAATACTGAGAATTATCATGCTGACAAGCACGCTGACTATCGTTATGGTGCAGTTCAGAAACTGAGGCATACTCTGGCTTATCATCATGCGGAGGGTATCAATATCGTTTGTGTATATAGACATGATATCTCCGTGGGAGTGAGTGTCGAAATATTTTATCGGCAGACTTTCCATATGACTGAACATATCGGTTCTGATATTTCTGAGAGTACCCTGCGTTACGTTTACCATAAGTCTTGTGTATATGTAAGAGGCAAGCGCTCCGCAGGCGTAAAATATCCCGACCTTTACTATCGCGCCGAAAAGATTTGAAAAATCGGGGTTATCCGTTTCGAGAAGAGGCATGATATAATCGTCGATAAGCGATTTCGTGAACATATTTCCCTGAACGTTTGCGTAAACCGAAATAAATATGCAAATCGCCACGATTATAAGGTACGGCAGATAGTCCTTCGCGACATATTTTAAAACACGGGAGAGGATCTTACCGGGATTTTCAATTTTCGGAGGCTTCATGCCTCTCATTCCTTTGTTGCCGGGACCCTTCGGGATTCTTGTTTTTTCGTCAGCCATTGCCGTTTCCTCCTTCCTGTTTGCCGTACTCGTCAAAGTCTCCGCTTCCCTCTGTCTGGGATTCGTAAACATCGCGGTAGATCTCGCTTGTTTCGAGGAGCTTCTCGTGAGTATCGAACGCGGTGACAAGACCCTCGTCCATAACGATTATTCTGTCGGCATTTTGCACAGAAGAGATTCTCTGAGCAATGATAAGCTTTGTGGTTCCGGGTATTTCTTCCGCGAAAGCCTTTCTTATTTTCGCGTCGGTAGCGGTATCAACGGCACTGGTGCTGTCGTCGAGAATAAGTATCGCCGGCTTTTTGAGAAGCGCGCGCGCAATGCAAAGACGCTGCTTCTGACCGCCTGATACGTTGGTTCCGCCCTGTTCTATGTAGGTATTGTACTTATCGGGCATTTTCTGAATGAATTCGTCCGCGCAGGCAAGAACGCACGCGTGCTTACATTCTTCCTCCGTGGCGTTTTTGTCGCCCCAGCGGAGATTTTCGAGGATCGTTCCCGAGAAGAGTACGTTTTTCTGCAAAACCACCGCAACGCTGTTTCGGAGAGATTCTATATCGTATTCTCTCACGTCTCTTCCGCCAACGAGGATCTTGCCCTCGGTGACATCGTAAAGGCGGCTGATAAGATTTACGAGACTTGATTTTGAGCTTCCCGTTCCGCCTATGATACCTATGGTTTCGCCCGGTTTTATATCGAGATTAATATTTTTCAGTACGAAATCATCGCTGTCCTTATTGTACTTAAAGCTGACGTTTTCAAATCTTATGCTTCCGTCTTTGATTTCCTTTACGGGATTTTCCGGATTTTTAAGGCTTGATTCCTCGGTAAGAACTTCAGCGATACGATTTGCGCTTGCCGTGGACATGGTGAGCATTACGAATATCATCGACAGCATCATTATACTCATAAGGATATTCATGCAGTAGGAGAGCATACTTGTCAGGTTTCCCGTAGTGAATCCGACATTGCCCGTTGAAACTATCAGCTTCGCGCCCAGCCAGCTTATTATAAGAATACACGCGTATACCGTGATCTGCATTACCGGAGAGTTTAAAGCGGTAAGACCTTCCGCACGGACGAACATTCTATAAATATTCTGACTTGCGGTTTTGAATTTTTCCTTTTCGTAGTCCTCACGGACATAAGCCTTTACCACACGCACTGCGGAGACATTTTCCTGCACGCTTGCGTTCAGGTCGTCGTACTTTTTGAAAACCTCGTTGAATCGCTTTCCGATCATAGGCATGAGAAGAGAAAGCACCACAACGAGAAAAATTACCGCGTAAAAATAAACAGCCGCAAGTTCGGAATTTATTTTGAATGCCATTATCATCGCGACAATAATAGTCACAGGAGCGCGGAAAGCCATTCTGAGCATCATCTGATAGGCATTCTGCACGTTTGTCACGTCAGTGGTAAGTCTTGTCACAAGAGAAGCCGTGGAGAACTTGTCGATATTCGCGAAAGAATATGTCTGAATATTTTCATACATTCCCTTTCTGAGATTGCGCGCGAGACCTGTTGAAGCTTTTGCGCCGAAAACTGCTCCGCCCGCGCCCGCCGCAAGTCCGAAAGCCGCGCAGAGGATCATTTCTCCGCCGACGAGCAGAATACAGTTCATATCGCCCTTCATAATTCCGTTGTCGATAATTGACGCCATAAGCATAGGGATTATCATTTCGGCGATAACCTCCAGGATCATACATATCGGCGTAAGAATCGACGGTGCGATAAAGCCCTTGATGTGCTTTGCCAGAGTTTTTATCATTCGGTTTTCTTCCTTTCTTTTTCGCCGATCTGTTCGGCGCGTGATTTGATTTTTAACAGCAGAGAGTAAAGCATTTCGCGTTCGCTGTCGGAGATCTCCGCAAAAATATTTTTTTCGGTTTCGCATATAGCGTTTGTCAGCAGGATACTCACTTGTCTGCCCTTTTCGGTCACAGTAATTTTTTTAAGACGCGCGTCGCTTTTCACGGAGCTTCTTTTGATATAGCCGTTTCTTTCCATAATATTAAGCACCGTAGTGATACTTGATCTGCCGACATACATATGAGCTTCGATATCTTTCTGAAAGACATCTCTGTCGGAGTTATCGTCGAGGTAGCGAAGAATATATCCGTGAACGGCGGTAGCCTCATCGATTCCGAGACTGCGTATTTTAAACAGGATAGCGCGTTTTATCGAGAAATTTGCCAATTTAAGGCAGTAGCCGAGAGACTTATCTTTATCGTTACACACTTTTATCCTCCTTTCAAAACTGTTTGAATTCAAACAGTTTGAATTCAAACAATATTGTATGAATATTATATAACAAGAAAAATAATTTGTCAAGAGATTTATCATTGTTAATTTTAAAAATCATTTACAACCGACAAGTGATTTTTTTGTGAAGGTTTACCAAACTTTTAATTTCTTTTCAGGAATTACGGATAACTTCAAGTTACATTTCAAAAGACAGATGGAGCGAAACAAAAGGGAACGGAAAAAAATCCGTTCCCTTTCCGGTTCTCTCCGGGATGCGGGGAAATAATCGTTAAAAGCTTTTTTTGAGGTTATTCGCAGTCCGAAAACAGAACATCAAACACAATCGAAAGTCAAGCCGATCAAAGCTTATTCAAACCGTCTGAGCATTTTCGGGAACACCGGCGTTTTCCGAGTTCTCTCCGCTGCCGTTTTCATTGTCCTCATGATGATTCTTAAACAGCAGCTTCAGGAAGATCGGCGTTGTGATCGAAGAGCAGATTATCAGAAGAATTACCGATGCAAAATATTTCTGATCCACAAGACCCGCCGCAAGACCCTTCGATGAAACGATAAGCGCAACTTCTCCTCTTGTCATCATTCCCACGCCGACCTTCAGGCTGTCGCTGAAACTGAATTTTGCAAGCTTCGCGACAAGTCCGCAGGCTACAACCTTTGTGACGAGCGCCACTGCCACGAATAATATCGAGAATATCCATATCGACGCGTCCATATCGGAAAACTCCGTTTTAAGTCCTATGCTTACAAAGAATACGGGACCGAACATCATATACGAGCTGATATCCATTTTCTGCGCAACATAATCGCTGTCTTTCAGATTGCAGAGGATAATTCCCGCGGCATATGCTCCCGTGATATCCGCTATGCCGAAGAACTGCTCCGCGCAAAACGCCATAAACATGGCAAACGCAAGTCCCAGAATGGGAAGACGTCTGTGATGAGCGTATTTTGAATTGTATATCTTGAAGATATTGTATATAAGAACGCCCGCGGCAAGCGTGAATACAAAGAAAAGCAAAACGCTCAGGCAAACGTCCGATATTCCCTTTGATTCGGTTTCGTCTCCCGCTCCCGAAAGACTCAGCACAAACGTAAGGACAACTATTCCGATAACGTCGTCTATAATGGCGGCGCTGAGTATTACCTGCCCGACTTTCGTTTTAAGCTTTCCGAGTTCTTTAAGAACCTGAACGGTTATTCCGACCGAAGTCGCCGTCATTATAGTGCCGATAAACAAAGCCTTGTAAAAATCGATCGACGACGCGTCGGGAATTTTGCCGTAATAATAAAAAGAAAAGAGCAGAAATCCTCCTATAAGCGGCACGAAAACTCCCGCGCAGGCGATAATAAACGATAAAAGTCCTGTGTGCATAAGCTCCTTGAGATTTGTCTCAAGACCCGCCGAAAACATTATAAGCATAACTCCGATCTCGGCAAAGTACGGGATCACGCTGTTATTGCTGTTTATATCGACGATCCCCAGGATGCTGGGACCCAGTATAAGACCCGCGATTATCTGACCGACAACCTGCGGGGCCTTGCATTTTCTCGCGAGAAGTCCGAAAATCTCCGCTGCAAGAATGATCATGGACAAATCAAGGAATATTTTATAAGTTTCCAAATTCTCATTCCCTTTCAAATATTTTTCACATTCTTATCATAAGCAATATTTATTAACAAAAAATGAATAAAGTGGGATTATTAAATTATTTTATCCTTTTTTGTAGCGAATTATAATAGCGGAATAAAAGGAAGAGGGATTTTTGTGCAGTTTTTATTCCGTCATAATCCTCTCGGAAAATGAATATAATTTTCCGAGAAGAAAAATGGGGTGAAATTATGTTTGAATATCTTCCCGAAATACTTTCCGATGAATCCGAATATTCCGATAACGCGGAAAACGAATCGTATAAGAAAAAAAACCGGGAGGCTCCGGCGCCGGTTATTGTAAGGCTTATCCTCGGAATAATAATTCTTATCGGTCTTTTTCTTTCAGGACTTTATTCGCATGAAAGCGCCGAAAGAATAAAAGAAGAAACAAAAGAACTTGCGGGAAGCAAAACCGAAGCGGATAAATACGCCGATACCATCGCCGAAGAAATATTATACGTCTTCGGGGAACAGCGAGAGTGATACGCTTTACTCTTTTCGGAATAAAAATAAGAATTTCCTTCGGATTTTTTTTCACGACGGCACTTCTGATCCTTCTGTCGGGGGAAGTATCCGAAATAACGCTTTTGGCGTGTATTCTCCACGAAGCGGGGCATATTCTCGCGATGAAGCTTTTCGGCATGAAGATCAGACTGCTTTCCCTCGGCGCGTTCGGGATAAAGCTTGTTCCCGCAAAAAGCGCTGTATCCCCGACATCACGCATGATATTGATACTTTCGGCGGGATGCGCCGTAAATTTTCTGCTGTTTCTGACTTTTCCGAAAAGCAGCTTCGGCGCTGTGAATCTTTGTCTGGGAGCATTCAATCTCCTGCCCGCGGGAGGACTTGACGGCGGAAGAATACTCAAATGCCTGACGGAATATTTTTTTCCGTATTCGCCGGGAATATCCTCGCATATCCGCAAAGCCGCAAGCGTTTTCTGCTGCGCTTTGCTTTCGGCGTTTTTCATATGCGGACATTATGCGAATCCGAGTGTTTTTCTTGCCGTTTCGTTCATACTGCTTTCGGCTGTCGCCGATTAAACAATTTGCAGAAGGAAAAATTTCAGATAATCCGTTTCGGGAACGGAAAGAAGGACAGGATGATCGGCGCACTGTTCTCCGGATTCTATCTGACGGATATTCACTCCCGCTGCCGCTGCCGCTTCGTCAAGCATTTTGAGGAAAAGCTCCCTTGTCATAAAATGCGAACAGGAACAGGTCGCGAGATATCCTCCTCGCGGAAGAAGCCTCATTGCGAGAGTATTTAATTCAAGGTAACCATTATGGGCGTTTCCGACAGTTTTTCGGGATTTTGTAAACGCGGGCGGGTCGAGGATAATATAATCGAAGCTTTTGTCGTGAGAAGCAATTTTTTCGCGGAGATAACCGAAAACATCCGCTCTCACAAAGGAGATCTTATCCGTCAGACCGTTAAGCTCCGCGTTTTTCCTTGCGTTTTCCAGAGCCGTTTCGGAAACATCGAGCGCCGTCACATGAGCGGCTCCTTTTTTTGCCGCGTTAAGCGCGAACGAGCCTGTGTGCGTACAGCAGTCGAGGACATTTTTCCCCGAAGCTATTTTTGCGGCGGCGAGACGGTTTCGCTTCTGATCGAGGAAAAAGCCCGTTTTCTGACCGTTTTCAACATCGACGAGATATTTTATGCCGTTTTCGGTAATTTCCGTCACGGGAGAGGGGGGAGTTTTACCGGATTTCCCACTGTAACATAACCATTCCTTTTCTTCCTCCATGCCCTCCAAAGCGCGGATTTTCACGTCGTTTCTCAAAAATACACCGTCAATCATCTGTCCGTCATTTGTTAAAATATGAACAAGCTCGGATATGAGCATAGAGCGGAGCTTGTCTATGCCGAGACAAAGAGTCTGAACGGAAAGCAGATTATTAAATCTGTCAACGGTAAGTCCCGGAAGAAAATCCGCTTCTCCGAACACAAGACGGCAGGCGGTAAGCTCATCGGCGGAAAGCACGGTCTTTCGGTAGTCATAAGCATATTTCAAACGTCTCCTCCAGAAATCCGCGCCGAAAAAATAAAAAACGTTTTCATTAAGGGCGTTAAGGTCGTTTGCGTTTCGCGTAACGATACGTATTCGTATCTTTGAGTTTGAGTTATAGAAGCCTGTGCCGATATATTTTCCTTTTTCGGTGAAAACATCCGCCATATCGCCGTCTTTCGGAGGAGAATCAGCCGAGATTATTTCGTTATCGTATATCCACGGGTGACCGCCGGAGATACGTTTTCTGCATCTTTCGCTTATAACGGCTTTGGGGTATAAGTTTTTCATATAAATATTCCTTTCAAAACATACTTAATCTATTATAATACAAGCGAAAAAATATTTCAATAGAAAAATCATTATTTTTTAACGTTTTTTTGATTTGCTATTGCAATTTCCGTTTTGCTGTGCTACAATATATAAAAGATGAATAAGCAGGATCGGTCATAAATATGGATAAAAAAAACACAAAGAATTCAAAAGTAAAGCTTAATTACACACAAATGATAATTCTCGGCTTCGCGCTTATAGTTTTTTTCGGCGCGGGGCTTCTTATGTTGCCGATATCCTCGGCATACGGCACAGATACGACATTTCTTAACGCTCTGTTTACGTCGGCTTCGGCTTCCTGCGTGACGGGGCTTGTCGTGTACGATACGTACACGCACTGGACGCGCTTCGGACAGACGGTAATTCTTATTCTTATCCAATTGGGAGGACTCGGTTTTATGTCCTTTGCCGCGGGAGCCGCCATGATTACGGGGAAAAAAGTCGGGCTTCGCCAGCGCGAGCTTATGCAGGAGGCGGTAAATGCGGGACAGATCGGCGGGATCTTCCGCCTTTTCAAGGTGATATTAAAGGGAACCTTTATCTGCGAGAGCATCGGAGCGGTGCTTCTTTCATTTAAATTTATCCCGCTTTTCGGCGTGGGCGAGGGAATATACTATTCGCTCTTTCATTCTATATCGGCGTTCTGCAACGCGGGCTTCGATCTGTTCGGCAGATTCGGCGAGTTTTCCTCGACAGCCTGCTTCAAAGAAGATATCTATGTAAATATCGTACTTATGCTGCTGATTGTGACAGGAGGGATCGGATTTTACGTCTGGAGCGACCTTTTCGGGCAGAAATTTCATTTCAGAAAGCTTCGTCTGCACACAAAGCTCGTTCTTGTGACCACGGCTGTTCTGATATTTGTTCCCGCGGCGCTTTTCTTCATGCTTGAGAGAGAGACGGCATTTTCGGGGATGTCTCCCGTTCACGCGGCGGTGGCTGCGCTGTTTGAGTCAGTGACTCTCCGAACGGCGGGATTTGATATGATAGGTCAGGGTAATATTTCGGACGCGTCATCGATATTATGCTGTTTTCTCATGCTTACGGGAGGTTCCCCCGGATCTACGGCGGGCGGAATAAAAACCACGACGGTCGCGGTGCTTTTTCTCTCGACTCTGGCGGAGCTTAAAAACCGCAGATCGGTGAACGTATTCCAGAGAAGACTCGATGAGGAGCTTCTTCGCCGTGTTATATCGATACTTTTTGTATATCTTGTTTTTGCTTTCGCGGCGGTCACGGCGATATGCCATATCGACGGTTTCGGTTTAAACGCGGTCTGCTTCGAGGTTTTCTCGGCGGTGGGAACGGTAGGGCTTACCGCAGGGATAACTCCCGTTCTCGGGACGGTTTCTAAAATAATTGTGATATTTCTGATGTTTTTCGGAAGAATAGGCGGGCTGTCGCTTGCCACGGCATTTACGAAGCCATATGCGGTATCTCCCGTGGAGTATCCGCTTGAAAAAATATCTGTGGGATAAGGAGAAAAGGATATGAAATCGATTCTTGTTGTGGGAGTAGGTTCTTTCGGCTATTTTGCGGCGCTGAAATACATGGCGGAGGGAAACGAGGTCATGTGCATAGACATAGACGAAAACAAAATTCAGGACGTTGCGGGAAGAGTCACCTCCGTTCAGATAGGAGACTGCACCGATATCGATGTACTCGAAAGTATCGGCGTAAACAATTTTGACATAGTGCTTGTTACGGTGAGCGGGAATTTTCAGGCTTCTCTTGAGATAACCTCGCTTGTGAGCGAGCTTGGAGCAAATTATGTAATATCCAAAGCCGACAGAAACATTCAGGAGAAATTTCTTCTGAAAAACGGAGCGGACAGTGTAGTTTATCCGAACCGCGAAATGGCAAACGAGCTTGCCGTGAGAACTTCGACGGGAAGCGGGATATTCGACTCGGTCGAACTTTCTTCGGAGTATTCGATATATGAGACTACCGTGCCCGAAAACTGGGTTGGAAAGAGCATTATGAATCTCGATATCAGAAAAAAGTATCATCTGAACGTTCTCGGAACGAAGAAAAACGATATAATGTATCCGATGCCGAATCCCGATTATATTTTCAATTCCTCGGAGCACGTAATTCTTTTGGGTACGAAAAAAGACATTTCAAAGGTCATCAAGGAGTAGCGCCCGCTTCCGGCTTGATTTTCGCCGCAGGCAAGACTATGATTTTTGACAAAAAGGTGTAAAGCTTTCAAAAAAAATGTGTAAAACTTGAGAAAAATCCGTGATTTTCTTGACATTGGGAAAAAATCGTTATATAATTAACACATATTTATTCAAAATTGAAAGCTGTCGCTTTCTTGCTTTCGGCTTATTAAAAGGAAAGGGCGAATCTAATGCTTGAATTAAAGGATATTGTCAAGGATTACGAAACGGGCGGAGAAACAGTCCATGCGCTGCGCGGGATCTCCATAAAATTCCGCGACAGCGAGTTTGTTTCTATCTTAGGTCCGTCGGGCTGCGGGAAAACCACAACGCTTAATATTATAGGAGGTCTTGACCGCTTCAACGGCGGAGACCTCATTATCAACGGACGCTCCACTAAGGACTATAAAGACCGCGATTGGGATACCTACCGTAACCATTCGGTGGGATTCGTTTTTCAGAACTATAATCTTATCCCTCATCAGACGGTGCTTGGAAACGTTGAGCTTGCGCTTACTCTTTCGGGCGTATCAAAGTCGGAAAGACAAAAACGCGCCAAAGAAGCTCTCGAAAAGGTGGGACTCGGCGACCAGCTCAGGAAAAAGCCCTCACAGATGTCGGGCGGTCAGATGCAGAGAGTCGCTATCGCCCGCGCTCTCGTAAACGATCCCGAGATTCTTCTCGCCGATGAACCTACGGGAGCGCTCGATTCCGAAACAAGCGTTCAGATAATGGATATCCTCAAGGAAATATCGAAGGACAGACTTATCATAATGGTAACTCATAATCCCGAACTTGCGGAAAAATATTCCACGAGGATTGTACGCTTCATCGACGGAAAAATGACCTCGGACAGCAATCCTTTCGATGGCGGATATGAGGAAAAGGACGAGGATAAGGAAAGAAACAGGGAAAAAACCAAAAAAACAACCATGTCTTTTTTCACCGCGCTTTCTCTCAGCACAAAAAATCTTATGACAAAAAAAGGAAGAACCTTCCTCACGTCCTTTGCGGGAAGCATAGGAATTATCGGTATAGCGCTCATTCTCTCCATTTCAAACGGCGTGCAGGAATTTATCGAAAAGGTGCAGGAGGATACTCTTTCAAGCTATCCTCTCACCATTTCACATGAAACGGCGAATATGAACGCTATCATGGAAAACGTCATGGGAAAACAGCAGGAGATCAATGACCATCCGCTTGATAAGATCTATTCCAACAATATTATGAACAGTATTCTTACATCCATGACAAGTCAGGTGCAGGTGAATAATCTCTCCGATTTCAGGGATTTTCTGGAGGACGAAAACAGCGGCATTTCACAGTATATAAGCAGTATTTCCTATACCTACAACGTTCCCGTAAACATCTACAAGCGCGATACCTCGGACGGAGCGGTGCAGGTAAATCCCTACACGGGATTTTCGGAGGCTTTCGGAGACTATTACGACACAAGCTCCCAGATGATGTCTTCCTTGTACGGTATGTCCGGTATGGACGTATGGTGCGAAATGCTCGACAATCAAGAGCTGCTGGCTTCCCAGTATGACGTTATAGCGGGCGAATGGGCGGACAGCTACGATGAGGTAATGCTCGTCGTTACTGAAAATAACGAAATAACCGACTATGCGCTTTATTCTCTCGGTATACTCGAAAAAGAAGAGCTTGACGAAATAATCAAGGACGCCGCTACGGGCGAACTCGCTTTCAAGGAAAGAGAAGAAAAGGCTCAGACCTCCTATACCTATGACGAAATACTCGGACTTCGATTCAGTCTCGTTCTCCCCACGGATTACTATAAATATAACGAGGAAAACGGCACATGGGACGATATGTCCGAGGACGAGGACTACATGAAGGAGCTTATCGGAAACGCTCCCGAAATAAAGATAGCGGGTATTATACGTCCGAACGAGGAGGCGGTGGCTTCGGCCATAAGCGGAACCGTCGGCTACACGAAGGAGCTTGAGGAATATATCATAAACGGAATAAACAACAGCGAAATCGTAAAAGCACAGCTTGAAAATCCCGATGTTGACGTATTTTCAGGTCTTGAATTTCCCAAAGACGGCGAGGAAGAAAAAGAATACACCATGGACGATATAAAGGCGTATGTCGAAGAACTCCCCGAAGAACAGCAGAAGCAGATGGAACAGTATTCGATGTTCATGGACGAGGAAACTATGCTCACCATGTTCTCGCAAATGATGCCCAAGAACTCGACCGACGCCACATATGACGGAAATCTTGAAAAGCTTTCGGTGACAAGTCTCGACGACCCGCAGTCGATCAGCATCTATGCCGCGACCTTTGCCGACAAGGACGAAATTACGGCGGCAATAGACGCGTATAATGAAAGAGCTTTAAACGAGGGCAGAGAAGAAGATAAGATAAACTACACCGATTTTGTAGCTCTTATCATGTCGTCGGTAACGACCATAATCAATGCCATATCTTATGTGCTTATTGCGTTTGTGAGCATTTCTCTTATCGTATCCTCGATAATGATAGGGATAATAACCTACATTTCCGTTCTCGAAAGAACAAAGGAAATCGGAATTTTACGAAGCATAGGCGCTTCAAAGAAAGATATCTCAAGAGTTTTCAACGCGGAAACTCTTATCATAGGCTTAACATCGGGAGTTCTGGGCATTGTTGTATCTCTGGGACTTGACGTTGTCATAAGCATTATAGTAAAAAATCTTGTGGATATTTCAAACATAGCGGTCCTGCCTCCTGTGGGAGGAGTTGCGCTGGTACTTATAAGCGTACTTCTTACATTCATCGGCGGGCTTATCCCCTCTAAGATGGCCGCAAAGAAAGATCCCGTTATCGCTCTGCGGACGGAATAATGCCTTCCGTCTCAAAAAAAACTGTAAAACGCCCGCGAAAGCGGGCGTTTCCTTTTATGAAAAACAGCCAAAGAGATACGCCGTGATTCAACAAAACTATTAAGAATTTATAAACGTTATTTTTTTAATCATCCGTTTTATTGACAAAATGAATTATCAATGCTATAATTTATTGTGTATATTATTGATAATTGAAAGGAGTTTTCCGAATGGGACTGACATTAACCGAAAAAATACTTAAAGCTCACATCGTGGACGGCGAGTTTAAAAAGGGACAGGAAATCGGAATAAGGATCGATCAGACCTTGACTCAGGACGCAACAGGTACTATGGCATATCTTGAATACGAGGCAATGGGAGTTCCGAGAGTTAAAACGGAGCGTTCGGTCGCGTATATCGACCACAACACCCTCCAGTCGGGCTTTGAAAATG
>CAZCUQ010000033.1:0-16292 GCA_964501705.1 uncultured Ruminococcus sp.
CATCAACATCGGAATCTCCGACATAAACGGCGTTTTCCTTTTTTTCTCCGAGTTCTTTAAGGACTTCATTTACCGTATCGGGAGAGGGTTTTCTTTTTACGCCATCGCGCTCCCCTGCCGAAACCGTAATCAGACCGCGGAAGAAATCTTCCGCAAGGAGCTTCACCGCCGCGTCCGCCTTGTTTGAAACTATCGCAAGCTTATATCCCATGGAATGAAGCTTTTCAAGCATCGGCAGTATTCCGTCATAGGGCTTGGTTTTGTTGCGGCAGTTTTTCACGTAATGTTCCCTGAAATCGTCAAAAACGACATCGGTTTTCGGGTCGTCGGCGCCGCAGTTCACGGAGCGTTCGATAAGCTTTCTTATTCCGTTTCCGACAAATCTTCTTATCTCGTCAAGAGTTCTTTCGGGCATATTGTTTTTTCCGAGAGCGTAATTCACGCTGTCCCTGAGATCCTCAAGAGTATCCAGAAGAGTTCCGTCAAGATCAAAAACGACCGTAGAATATTTCATATAAAAATCCTTTCTAATATTTGATTTCAAAGCTTATTTCATTGGCAACGGCGGGGATGGGTTCCGTTTCGATATCGCGGATATCCGAGTATGAGGCGCTTTCCAGCATTTCGATCATTTTATCAATTTCGTCCCTTGTACCCTGTGCCTCGCAGAGAACGCTCCCGTCGCAAAGATTTTTAACATATCCCGTTATTCCGAGCATATCGGCGGCATGACGTGTTCTCCATCTGAAACCCACGCCCTGCACAAGACCGTGAAAAACTATTTTCATCCGTATTTTTTCCCGTGTCATAATATCACTGCTTTCGTGCGATCGCATATTCATCGCCCTGTGTAAAATATGGGCATGAATTGAAGGCATTGTTTATGAATCTGTACATTTCGTCCTCATCGAGATCCATATCGCAGAAATACTGTTCGGAATCTCTGTCGAAAACGTAATAAACGCAGGATTCACATGAGCTTTTTCCCATAATATCATCCTTTCAGGTATTTTTTCTGATAAGCGCAAAGGTTCTGAAAACCGAAGATACAAGAAAAACTCCCACCGCGATCGAGCCTGCAATCCCCACAGTCTTGACCGCAAGATTGACTCCCGTTTCCAGGTCGTTCGCGATAAACGCAGACATGGTTTTGTATAACATTCCTCCTGGAACAAGAGGAATAATAGAAACGATAAGATACATATTTGCGGGAGTTTTCAGCGCTCTTGCGAGTATCTCCGAGAATAAAGCCCCGACCGCCGCCGCGGTAAAGACCGCGAAAATATCCCCCGCTCCAAGAAAAATCAGCGATTCGCAGATCACCTCGATAAGAAGCGCTCCCGCCGCCGCAGCTGTAATATTTTTCGGTCTTATATTATACTGCACGGCGAAAGCGGCGCAGGCGGCGGTCGAAAACACTGCTTTAAAAATAAGTTCCTGTCCGTCCATTTTTCCTCCCGTTATCCGTAAACGGATATCACGGCACCCGCGCCCACGGCGAGAGAGATCGCCGCAGTAAAGCTTTCAGCCGTAGTGTAAAGTCCCGCCAGAAGATCTCCGCAGAGAAAATCTCTCATTCCGTTTGTAAAAGTCATGCCCGGAGCAAGGGTCATTAAAACGCTTAAAATGAGCGTTCCGTATGAATCGATAAGCCCCAGCCGCCAAAGTGAGACAGAAAGAAAAGCAATCACCGCCGAGCAGATAAGATTTGTAAGAAAAAGCCTTTGTCCCGTTTTTTCAATAGCTCTTGAAAGCAGGAAAACACTCCCTCCGAACAAAGCGCCGAAAACAGCGGCGGACAAGGTTCCGCCGAAGTATATCACAAAGCAGAAGCCCACTATAACGTAGCTTACAAGCTTATGCGATTCCTTGTATACAGGGCGGCGTTCGATCCTGTCAATTTCCCTTTTTATATCGGAGTAACCCATTTTCTTACGGCATATTTTGCGGCTGAGATTCATATATTCCGCCGCCCTGTCAAGATTCGGAAGACGTTTCGGGATATCAACGCTTGCGGTAAGAGGCAGATTGTCCTTTCCGCACACGGTAACGATGACCGTACAGGGAATCGCAAATACACGGGAATCCTCATAACCGAAGCAGCGGCATATTTTTTGTATACATTCCTCCGCTCTGTACACCTCCGCACCGTAGGTAAGAAGTTTTTTTCCGAAAACAGATACAATCTCAAGAAGTTCATTTTCATTCATCAGAGTATAAATCCTCCGTCAACACAAAGAGTCTGTCCCGTAATAAATCCCGAGCTTTCCGAGGCAAAAAACATAACAGCCCCGGCTACATCGGAGGGCTTTCCGATTTTCATTACCGGAGTTTCCGCGACAAGCTCATCGATAATTTTCTTTGAAAGATGAGCGTTCATCTCGGTATCTATAAGTCCGGGAGCGACGCAGTTCACGGTTATGCCCGACGGACCGAGTTCCTTTGCAAGAGCCTTGGTAAGTCCGATAACAGCCGCCTTTGAAGCGCTGTAATGCACCTCGCAGGAAGCTCCCGATATCCCCCACATAGAGGATATATTAATTATTCTGCCGTATTTTTCATGTATCATGCAAGGAAGAACGGCATGAATAACATTTCTCATTCCCTTGATATTGACGTCAAACATTCTGTCCCATTTTTTCTCTGTGATATCCGAAAACAAAAGCTGTTCGGAAACGCCCGCGTTATTGACAACAACCTCGATATTTCCGAGATCGTTTGTTATTTTTTCGGTCATTTCACTTACTTCCGTTTCGGAAGAAACATCTGCTTTGAATAAGCCGCCGTTTCCGCCCGCGGCTTTGATAAGCGCGAGAGTTTCTTCCGCAGCGGATTTATTTTGGCGGTAATTCACGGCGACTCTGTAATTTTCGGAGAGCCTCAGAGCGATCTCTCTTCCTATCCCCCTCGAACCCCCCGTAACAAGAGCTGTTTTCATAATATTATCCTCCGTACAACATATTAATTATACACCCCGAAAGAAAATATGTCAAGCGGATCTCAACGTTTATCACAGAGAGCATATTCAATGTTTTGGTATTTTTCATTGTTTGTTTCTGTAAACCTTTGAAAACCGCTCTGTTCACAAAAAATTTACATTTATATTCTTACAAAATCCGTCAAACCTCTTTACAAAATGTAAGTTATGCTGTATAATTTACTATATGTTAATCTGCCAAATAGTGCGATATGTCGATTTTTGACTTTTATATATTAATATTTTATTGCCTTGCTTTAAACTTTTTTTACAGGAGGTGGCGCGATGAATCCTGACTTTCCGAGAATAATTTCTCTTCTGCGTAAAGAGCATAATATAAGTCAGAAACAGGCCGCCGCCGATCTGGGAGTTTCCCAGGCGCTTTTATCTCACTATGAAAAAGGCATCCGCGAATGCGGACTTGATTTTTTGGTAAGAGCCGCCGATTATTATAATGTTTCCTGCGACTATCTTCTGGGACGCACTCCCGAACCATCGGGCAGGGTCTTATCTTTTATCGGAAATGAAAATGATCTTTCTTCCGAAAAGCCGATTATCGGAAAAGCTGCGGAGGTTCTTCTTGACTGCGCGGAAAAAACCGAGAGCCGCACTCTGAAAGAAGCTGTTAATTCGTATCTTCTCCTTTCGGTATACAAGATGTTCCGAATCGTTTTTTCATCAAATCCCCAGAATGAAAAGCATATGTTTTCTCTTCACGAAAGCTGCGCGGACAAGCTTGCCGACGCCGCCATGAACGTATGCGCCGCAAAAGCCTCGTCTGCAGCTTCGGGTCAGACGATCGGAGAAGGCGACAAGGTTTCGGTTTCCGAAAAAACTCTCATAACCACGGATTCGCTCACAAAGGATTATCCCGAAAATTCCATGGCGCTTCTTACCGCAGTGAAGCTTTCGGAGGAAACGATCGCGTCCTCGGTTCTTCCCAAAAAGACTAAAGAAAAGAAATAACTCCGTATCGTTTCGGACGAAAGGAAAAAACATAATATATGAAAAAAAATCTGCCAAAAAAGAAAAAAATCATCTTCGTGACGGCTGCCGCCGCAGCTGTCTTTTATTTTGCGGGATTTATCGGCGATAATTTTTTCACAAGCACATATTATAATATAAGTTCGGACAAGATAAACGGCACGGTCAAAATCTGCAATATTTCCGATCTTCACAACAAGCTGTGGGGAAAAGATCAGCACAGACTGATCGAAGCGCTAAGTGATATTTCTCCCGATATCATACTTATGACGGGAGACGCCGCACAGTCTGAAAAAAAAGCGGATAACGCCGCCCTTTTTATTTCGGAAGCTAAAAAGATCGCTCCCGTTTTTTATTCCCCCGGAAATCACGAGCATTATGAGGGAAAAGAAAATTTCACGGCGCTTATGAAAAAATTCAGCGACGCGGGCGCGAATGTGCTTGTGGATGAAAGCGTTACGATCTCTCTCGGAGAGAAAAACAGCATAAACATCATAGGTCTTGATAATTACAGTCTTGATGACGATACACTTCATAATCTCAGGGAATCGCTTGACAATGATTATTTTACGGTAGTTCTCGCGCACCGTCCGCATTATCCGGATAATTATTTCAAGGAGGACTGCGAGGCTGTATTCTGCGGTCATGCCCACGGCGGACAGATAAGAATTCCGTTTATCGGGGGTTTGTACGCCCCCGACCAGGGGATTTTCCCGAAGTATACGGAGGGCGTGTTTACCGAAAACGGCACATCCGTTATTATCAGCAGAGGAATGTCAAACCCCACTCCCGTTCCGAGATTTTTTAATTCTCCCGAAATCGTCACAGCGGAAATAACGGGGAAATAAAAAGCTTTGTATCTTTTTATTTCCCCGTTATTTTACTTTTTCAGCCTATTCTCTCGGATATCTCCGCTGCCTTTTTATAAATGAATTCGGGCTTTTCGCCAATGAAATATTCTCCGTTCTCGTAGAGAATTTTTCCTCCGACCATAGTCAGAATAACGTTCGATCTGTTTCCCGCATATACAAGATTTGCGGGAATATCAGTTATCGGCTGCATATTCGGAGAATTAAGATCTATCACCGTAAGGTCCGCAAGATAGTTTTCTTCGATTCTGCCCGCCTTTATTTCCATAGCCTTTGCGCCGCCCTCAAGAGACGCTTTCAGAATATCCTTTGCTTTTATTCCCACAGCGTCGTTTAATCTGAGCTTCTGAAGAACCGAAGCAAGATAATTCTCTCTGAACATATCCAGCGCGTTATTAGAAGCCGCTCCGTCCGTTCCGACCGCAAGATTAATCCCCTTGTCGATTATTTTTTTCAGCGGCGCTATCCCGCTTGCAAGCTTCGCGTTGGAGCAGGGATTCGTCACAACCGAAAGATTTCTCTTTTTGTAAATTTCAAGGTCGTTGTCACTGAGATATACTCCGTGATATCCGCCGCCGCCGTAATTGTAAAGTCCCAGTGAATCAAAGTATTCCGTGGGAGACATTCCGCTGTGGCGGACTTTACATTCCTCCGTTTCCTTTAACGTCTCGGAAGAATGTGTATATGTGGGAGCTTTGTATTTTTCGGCGAGTGCCGCTATAGCTTTAAGATTTTCTTCGGGAACGGTATACTCGGCGTGAAATCCGAGCTTATACGAAATAAGCGGATTTTTTCCGTTCAGCTTGTTGTACTGCTCCTCCAAAAGCTCCATATCGGACGTAACACCGCAGAAAACAACGCGGAAATTACATTCCTCCGCAGCCTTGGCAAAACTGTACGGGAAGAAATACATATCAAAGCAGGAGGTTATTCCCCCCGAAACATATTCCATGAACGCAAGCTTTGCAAGATAATATATATCATCGGGAACGAGCTTGTCCTCACGCGGAAAAACAAGCTTCGTAAGCCAGTCATGAAGCGGCATATCGTCAGCCTTGCTTCGCAGGAATACCATAGCGGAATGAGTATGCGCGTCGTTAAATCCGGGCATTAAGAGATTTCCCTTTAAATCTATCTCCCTGTCGTATTTTTCATCGGGAGCTTTTTCGCCGACATATGTAACAGTATCGCCGGATACCGTAACTTCCCCGTCTTTTACAGACATATCGGGAAGAAGAATTTTACCGTTATAAAACTTATATTTCATTTCTTACCTCATAAATATCCTTTACCGATTCCGTAATAAGCTTTTTAAATAACGGAGCGACTCTGTCTGCCGTCTCCTGTACTTCCGCGTGGGACAGAGACTTGCTCGACACTCCGCAGGCGAGATTTGAAATGCAGGAAATTCCAACGATCTTCATTCCCGCGTGATTTGCGGCTATCGCTTCACAGGCTGTTGACATTCCAACGGCATCGGCGCCCATAGCGCGAACCATTCTTATCTCGGACGGAGATTCGTAATTCGGTCCCGTAAGCTGAATATACACGCCCTCGCGGAGCGGGATGTCAAGCAGTCTTGCCGCGCCTTTCACGATATTTCGGAGCTTTTTGTTATAAATTTCGCTCATATCGGGAAATCTCGGACCCATCTCATCGAGATTTTCTCCGATAAGCGGAGAAGGAGCCATACAGATCTGATCGTTTATAAGCATGAAATCCCCCGCCTCAAAGGAGTAATTCACTCCTCCCGCGGCGTTTGTGAGAAAAAGTACCTTTGCGCCCATCAGCTTCATGAGACGAGTCGGAAGAACGACATCCTCCATGGAATAACCCTCGTAGTAGTGGACTCTTCCCTGCATGATGACGACAGGTACCTTATCAATGTACCCGAAAACGAATCTTCCCTTATGCCCCGCGACCGTGGATACGGGAAAGCCTTCTATCTCGCCGTAGCCAAGTTCGCCTTTGATATCTATCTCATCGGCGAGACCGCCCAGCCCCGAACCCAAGATAACAGCGATCTCAGGCTGAAAATCTATTTTGTTTTTAAACGCTTCATAACATTTAAGAATACGTTCATATCTTTTTGACATACTGCTGCTCCTTTATCTGCTTATTCCGCTGTATTTCTCACATTTACGCCATCTTCGGGGACAAACGGCTTCATATACGCTCTGACCTCATCGGCACATTCGGGCTTTACCATATATTTGATATATTCCTCAAGCATTGCCTTATGAGTATATGTGCGCCCCTCAAGCTTAAAGTTATTAAAGCCCATGGGAATATAGTCTTTATATACGCTTTCTCTTGAAATGTAAGTTTTTTCGTTCATACCGTTTTCAAGGGAGGTATTGAACGGACATTTGAACGGTTTCATTCCCGAATCAACGATAGTCGCTCCCGGAATGCCTATTATCGGCGCTATCTCATTATTGAGAATCTGCTGTCTGCCGAGATACTGATAATGATATTTTCTCTTAGGGCAGTGGGAAATGCAGATAGCGTTCAGAAGAAACTCGCACTTTTCCTTAGCGGGAAGAGTTTTCAGAAAATCAAACCGATTGTTCCAGTTATAATCGAGAACGACAAGTCTGTAGTCCTTTTCAAGCTCTGCCCTAAGCTCGTCCGCGTCCTCGATCTGCTTGCAGGTAGACGAGGTATATGTGAATTTCGGGTAATTCTTTCTGAGATACTCCTCAAGCAAAGGAGAAAAAATAATTATCTCATTCATATCATTCTCGGCAAGCTTACAGAGGGCATTGCAGAACGGATCCGAGAGATGTTTTTCCTCCAGCAGAGGATTTGTAAATGTAAGTCTCACCTTAACGCCGAGACTGTTGAATGCGTCAATAGCTGTTTTGCACTGGTCAAGGGGAATACTTCCTCTCACGGATCTTCCGCCGTTCCAGAGCGCGGGAGGAAAAGTTCCGTAAACCGATGCGATATCCGTATTATCGTTGAAAAGCGCGGGATTTTTTCTGAATAATTCGATATATCTGTAATTCATAAGAAAGTGTCCCGAAAGACCCGGTATATGAAAAAGCGCGTTCATAAAAATATGCTTCGTTTCATAAAAAGCGAAGCTCTCCTTCCATTTTATTTACCGTGAATATCAAATGAGAGACAGCCGTTTCGGGTACACGGAGAACAAAACTCCGTGTGCCGCGAAGCGCTCCTGCGGTTTTCATTCGTCGAAATTTCCCGGAATATTCAGCTGCTTGACAGGAATACGCTTTAAGGGCGAATAAGAAAACTTCGGGCAGGAAGCGTCACCGTTTACAAGTCCTCTTTTTTCGCAAAGCACCTTTCCTCCGTCCTTAGCTCTTACGCCAAATGTGCAGTACTGGCACTGAGGTTCTATATCATTTCCGAAATATTTTCTTTTAGCCATAATTTATCCTCCCTAAACGGAAGCGGGATTTTTTCCGCTTGTTTTCAGCTTCCTGTTTTTATTATAGCATATTTTTTAAGATTTGGCTACTTTTTTTTCGGATAAAAACAAAATCGTCATTATCAACAAAAAGTTCCGAAATTATAGTATATTCTGACGAAACCAAATACACGCGCAGACTCCCATAAAGCATCTGCATTCAGGCTGATTTTCATTTGAAGTTATTCGCAGAGTCTATAAGAGTTAAATCCGGTTAAAAGTAACTTACGCAAAAAAAATATCACATTTTACAGTCTTTCAATTTCCTCCATAAGAGCCGGAACAATCTCATCTTCTTTTACCTTGCGCAGAATCTCTCCTTTTCTGAAAATAAGCCCGCAGCCATCGCCGCCCGCAGCCCCGATGTCGGATTCTCTTGCTTCTCCGGGACCGTTCACGATACAGCCCATGACCGCAACGGTGATATCCTTATCGATATCTCTGACTTTTTCCTCGACTTCTCCCGCGATTTTCGCAAGATTTATCTTTGTCCTCCCGCAGGTAGGACAGGAAACCAGAGTCACTCCGCTTCCTTTACCGACTGCCCTTAAGATATCCTTTGCCGCGTATATCTCCCTTACGGGATCTGCGGTCAGAGAAACTCTTATTGTTTCTCCTATCCCGTCGCACAGAAGAGAACCTATCCCGGCGGCGGATTTTATTATTCCCATCCGCTCCGTTCCCGCTTCGGTAACGCCCAAATGAAGCGGATAATCGCATTTCTCCGCCATAAGCCTGTACGCCTTTATCATAGTTGGAACATCGGAGGATTTTATCGAAATGACCGTATCTTCAAAATCACAGTCCTCAAGCATTTTTACGTGTCTCATGGCGCTTTCGCACAGAGCCTCCGCCGTGACAGAGCCGTATTTTTGCAGGATATCCTTTTCGAGAGAACCCGAATTAACTCCTATCCTTATGGGAATTTTTCTCCTGCGGCATTCGTCCGCGACAGCCCTTACTTTTTCCATAGAGCCGATATTTCCCGGGTTTATCCGTATTTTATCGACTCCCCTTTCGGCGCACATCAAAGCGAGCTTATAGTCAAAATGAATATCCGCCACAAGAGGAATACTTATTTTTTCCTTTATCGCGGGAATAAGTCCGACGGATTCCTCGTCGGGAACAGCCGTCCTTATTATCTCACAGCCTGCCCTTTCAAGCTCTTCCGCCTGCTTCACGCTTCCCGCGATATCGTGAGCGGGAACATTCAGCATAGACTGAATATATATCTTCTTCCCGTCAAGAACGATATCTTTTATTTTTACAGGTCTGACACTCCGCATTTTTCGTTCCTCCGTTTTTAATGTTTCCTAAATACCGCAAGCTGCTTATATCATTATATCAGATTTTTAATATCATTGAATGTGACCGCGACCATAAGAAGCATTAACAGAGAGATTCCCACAAAATGAACGATTCCCTCCGTTTCAGCCTTTAACTGCTTTCCGCGTATCGCTTCGACCAGGAGAAACACGAATCTCCCTCAAGCGCGGGAAGAGGCAATAGATTAAATATTCCCACATTTATGGTTATAAGCATTGCCATCTCGACAACATAGCTCCAGTCGATTTTTTCCGCGTCCGATGTTGCCGCCGATATAGCCGAAACTATCCCGACAGGTCCGCTTAAATCGTTAAGACCGTATTTTCCTTTTATAAGATCTCCCAGAGTCATTACAACGATCCTTGCGTCGTATGCGAATTTTCTTACGCTGTAACGGAAAAAGTTTGCCGGAGTTATCTCTTCGGAATAAACCTTGAAATCAAAAACAAGCGTGGGTTTACCCGTTTCCTCGTCCGTTTGCATTTCAAATTTCACATTATCGAGAGTAATGGTTTCTCCATTGCGCTTTACCCTCATCCGAACAATTCCGTCCTCATCGTTTGTAAGCTCGTATATAACGTCGCTCATTGTGAAAACATTCAGTCCGTTCACGCTTATTATCTCATCGCCGACCATAAGTCCGCTCGTATGACTTGAAGCGTTTTCTTCGGGAAAAACGGCAACCGTGGTGGTTATCCCCTTTCCCGAAATAAGAAAAAAAACAAACGAAAGAATAAACCCGAGAACCAGATTCATAAACGCTCCCGCGACTATAACTATCATTCTTTTCCATACTGCCTGTCTGCGGAAACTTTTTTCGTCGTCGATATCCTCGTCCTCATTCATGGCACAATATCCGCCTATCGGAAAAGCTCTCACTGAATAAACCGTTCCGTTTTTTTTCTTTTGGAAAATCGCGGGGCCCATTCCCACCGCAAATTCCGATACGGGAATTCCGCTCGCTTTTGCAGCGAAAAAATGCCCTCCCTCGTGAATGATAATAATTGCAAAAAATACAGCTATCCCGATAATTATTGATATTGCCGTACTCATATACGCACCTCGTTTCGCACAAATTCTCTCGCGGCATTATCCGCTTTGCATACTCCGTCGTATGTATTTACGTCCGTTTCGGGAAGAGTTTCAGCCGCTTTTTTAACAAGCTCGCCGATTTTAAGAAAAGATATTTTTTCCTGCAAAAACAGCGAAACAGCCTCTTCATTTGCGCCGTTTACAATAACGGGACGATCTTTTCCCGCACGTGCGGCATTTATGCACGCGGAAAGACAATCGAAGTTTTCAAAATCGGGTTTTTCAAAGGTAAGCGTCCCGAAATCCGTGAGTGAAAGCTTTTTTACACCCGTTTCGGCTCTTTCCGGGTATAAAAGCGCATACTGTATCGGTATCTTCATATCCGGGACGCCCATTTGGGCGATGACCGCTCCGTCGGCAAATTCAACTGCCGAATGAACCACACTCTGACGGTGAATAACTATATTTATCTGAGAATCCGTAAGGTCAAAAAGCCATTTTGCCTCAATAAATTCAAGTCCCTTATTCATCATTGTAGCGCTGTCGATCGTTATCTTGTTTCCCATCCTCCAGTTAGGGTGAGCGAGAGCCTCCGACACCGTGACATTTTGCAGCTCTGATTTTTTCTTCCCGAAAAAAGGTCCTCCCGAAGCCGTGAGAATGATACTTTCGAGTTCCCCCCTGTTTTCGCCGTTAAGACACTGAAAAACAGCGCTGTGTTCGCTGTCTATGGGGTAGATCTTCACTCCCTTTTCCGCCGCTTTTTTCATAACAAGCTGTCCGCCGGCGACGAGTGTTTCCTTATTCGCGAGAGCTATGGTTTTTCCCGCATCTATCGCTTTCAGAGTCGGAAGAAGTCCTGCAATACCCACCATGCTGTTTACAAGAAAATCCGATTCATCATCCTCCGCAAGCTCGCAAAGTCCGTCTGTTCCCGCAAGAACCTTCACATTTGTATCGGACAGCGAACGCTTTAAGTCTTTATATAATTTTTTCTCGTAAATGCACACCTTTTTCATTTTAAATTCTCTTGCTTCATTTTCAAGAAGTCTGATATTCCTATGCGCCGCCGCAGATACTGTCAAAAGTTCATGCTCCCTGCAAACCTCGCAGGTCTGCCGCCCTATCGAACCTGTCGAACCCAGTATACAAATCCTTTTCATATTAATTTCTTCTTTCTGAAAAAAAAGGCGTACAGACATATTCGTACGCCTTTTATTAATTATATTCTTTTCTCAGACAAATATTTCAAAGAAACTGAGAAAAATCACAGCTATCGGCACTACGAAAAGCACGCTGTCAAATCTGTCCATAATCCCGCCGTGTCCGGGGAAAACATTTCCGAAATCCTTGATATCGTGTTCCCTCTTAAGAAGAGAGGCGGTAAGGTCGCCGAAAATTCCGAGAACCGCGCAGATAAGACCCATGATTATCATGGCTATATAATTCACATCAAAATAAATTCCTCTTGCCGCCTGAAACCGCTGATAGAAAAAGCAGTACAAGCAAAGCACGGCAACATTGATGATAACTCCGCCGACAGCGCCTTCAACGGTTTTTTTCGGAGAAATATCGGGGCATAATTTATGTTTTCCGAGAAATGTTCCGACGAAATACGCTCCCGCGTCGGAAAGCCACGCCGCCGCGAGAGAAATAACGATATAGCTTATCCCGTGTATCTGATTTATCTTGTAAAGACTGACAAGCCCCGTAAGCGAAAAGGACACAAGCATCGTACAGGTTATCATTTCGCACAGCTTTGTAAACGGAAGCTTTTTATGATCGCCGACATATCCCGTCATCATAAGTATCATTACAATGGCGGCAAGAAAAAGTCTCCACTTTATATCGGAAACATAATAACATAAAAACGGCATCACAGCGCCGAATGAAAAACACCCGAAGGAATGTACCCTGTATTCGAGACACTCGCAGGCGGACAAAAGTTCGTACAGCGCGCCCACAATAAGCACCGCGATCGTCAGAGGAAATACGGGAGTCCGTGCAAGAAACAGCACTCCTATTGCAATTACTATCCCGACAAGCGCCGTTATAATTCTTTTAGCCAAATTAAACCTCCGTTAGCAAACGTCATATTCCGCCGTATCGGCGGTCTCTGTTTGAATATTCAAGCAGTGCCTTGTCAAGGTCGCCCGTCTTGAAATCAGGCCATAATACGTCCGAGAAAAAGTATTCCGCATACGCGCACTGCCAGATAAGAAAATTTGAAAGACGGTATTCCCCGCTCGGTCTTATCACAAGATCAACGGGCGGAGCGTCCGCCGTATAAAGAAATTTCTCAAAAGAATCCTCCGTGATATCGCTTTCGGACATAAATCCGTCCTTAACGAGAGCCGCGCATTTTCTCGCGGCTCTTACGATATCGTCTCTTCCGCCGTAATTGGCGGCAAGCATGAGAGTGCAGTCTGTCATGGAACGCGAGCGTTCTTCAAGACTTTCCATTTTTTTTCTGAGAGAATCGGAAAAATAAGACTTGTCTCCGAGAAAAACGACCCTTGTATTTTTATCGGCAAAATTTTCCGCGTCATCGAGATATTCGTCAAAAAGCTTCATGATAGCGTTGATTTCATCCTGAGGTCTTTTTCGGTTTTCTGTGGAAAAAGCGTAGAAGGAAATGTACGGAATACCGAGCTTTCGGCAGTGATCCGCAATTTTTCTGAAAGCCTTCGCGCCCTCTCTGTGACCCACAGTACGGGGCAGACCGCGTTTTTTTGCCCATCTGCCGTTTCCGTCCATAATAAAGCCCACATGACGGGGAAGTCCGTTTTTATTTCCGTTCATTTATACCGTCATTATTTCCTTTTCTTTGCTGACGGAGGCGGCGTCGATCTTCTCAACAAATTTGTCTGTGAGCTTCTGCATATCCTTTTCGAGATCCTTAACATCGTCCTCGGTAATCTCGTTGTTTTTCTTCATTGCCTTGATTTTTTCCAGAGCGTCTCTGCGGATGTTTCTCACAGTGACCTTGCCTTCCTCGGCAAATTTTTTCACCTGCTTAACGAGTTCTTTTCTGCGTTCCTCGGTAGGCTGAGGGAAAGCGAGTCTCAATACGCTTCCGTCGTTTGTGGGATTAATGCCGATATCGCTGTTTTGTATAGCCTTTTCAATAAGCTTCAGAGAGGACTTATCCCACGGCTGGATAACAAGTATTCTCGCTTCGGCAACCGAAACGGCAGCCATCTGGTTTATGGGCGTGGGAGTGCCGTAATAATCTGCCGTTACTTTATCGAGGACGGCAGGATTTGCTCTTCCGGCTCTGATAGTCGAATACTCATGTTCAAGGCTTTTAAGGCATTTTTCCATTTTTTCCTGCGCTTTTGAAATTTGTTCGTTCATAAATACAGTCCTTTCAGATTTAATTATGCGTTTTCCCTGTCGATCACAAGAGTGCCTACGTTTTTGCCCATGCAGGCGTCATAAATATTATCGGGACGGGAAAGATCGAATACGAGAATGGGAATATGATTATCCTTGCACATTGCGGCGGCGGTGGAATCCATCACGGCTATGTTTTTTACGAGAATATCGTTGAACGAAAGTTCGTCATACTTTACGGCGTCCTCATATTTATTCGGATCCTTGTCGTACACGCCATCGACCATTGTAGCTTTAAGTACGATATCGGCTTCGATCTCGGCGGCTCTTAAAGAAGAGGCGGTATCGGTCGAGAAGAAGGGATTTCCCGTTCCGCAGCCGAAAATAACCACTCTTTCCTTCTGGAGATGTCTTACCGCCTTGTTTCTGATATAAGGCTCGGCGACTTCTCTCATGGAAATAGCCGTCTGAACTCTTACGTCAAGACCCTCCGCTTCAAGAATATCCGCAACGGCAAGAGCGTTCATCGTAGTGGCGAGCATACCGATATGATCCGCTCTGGTTCTGTCCATAGCGCCGCTGGATCGTCCTCTCCAGAAGTTTCCGCCTCCCACAACGATACCCATCTGAACTCCCGCGTCGGCGCATTTTTTTATGCTCCTGCAAATAGAAGTGATGACGGCATAATCAAGACCTGTCTTTTTTTCACCCGCGAGAGCCTCGCCCGAGAGTTTCAGAAGTACCCTGTGATATTTCGGAGTTTCGCTCATATTTCAATTCACCTTTCCCTTTTTCGTAAAATCATTCTTTAACTATTTTACACTATTCCCGTTATTTTGTAAAGAGGTTTTGAAAAAAATTATTTTTGCGAGCGGGTTTATCCGTCATTTCCGTCGGAATAGCCCATATATCGGCGAAAAAAATCAGAATTTACCGTCAAATATTTCTTCCGCTTTTTCGTTATCGGAAGAAACGGCGTAAATAACGTAGCAGCCGTTTGATTTAATTACAGCGCTTTCTATTTTCGGGCATTCTTCGGGGATATAATCCTCGAAGTCCTTGTTTTTTGTCTCGCTGCGCGCTTCAAGCGCTTCGATAAGCTCGTCCGCATCGGCTTCGTCTTTCATTTTAAACACCGCCGCTTCGTCCGCGAAAGCTCCCGAACCGCATATATACATTGAAAAAGTATCCACCTTTTCCATATCGAATTCTATGTAATTGCCTATTCTGTCGGCAGTGACCTCAGCCATTGAGGTCATTGAAGTTTCCGTCATTATTTCGTTTACGATTTCCGCGGGGTCGATATCCGCAGAGACGCTTTCCGTTTCGGATTCAGTCAGACTTCCTTCAGAGGAAGATGTCTCCTCCGAGGTCTCGGCGGTCACGTCTGCCGTTACCGCGTCGTCCTGCCCGCAGGCGCACAGAAGCGCAGCGGCTGACAGGATAAGCGCAGCCGCGCAGATTTTCTTGTTTTTCATGTTTTATTATCTCCCTGTATGATTTTGTTTCAGTCAACCGTATGCGAAAGCAAATATTCGGCGATCCTGCCGTAAATCTCTTTTGTAAAGCCGTCACCGGAAAAGTAAATTTCGGGAAGACATCCGTTTTTATCTTTAAGATATGAATTAACGTCAAGAAAATAATAGCCGTTTTCCTCGCAGACTTGAATAAGCTTGTCGTTTTCCGCGTCGATCCTTTCGTTTTCCTCGTCCGATACCGACGGAAGAAGCGAAACCACATAGACATTTTTCCCTGTTTTTTCCGTATAATCGCCGTACTTTGACAAATCGGAGGAATTCTCGTCCGGGAAAATATACAATGGCGCGTTCTCCTCGCAATCTTCGGAAGAGGAAACAACGTTTTCTTCGGTGATATATCCGTATTCCGCCATTTTCAGGGGAATTTTTCCTCTCAGAAAAAGGCATTTGCGGAGATATCTGTTTGTTTTCGGTACGTTTTCTCTGACAAAGGACGGACTTTTTGCCGCTTCGCCCGATATTTCTCCATTGCTTTTATAGTAAGAATCGGGCTGGTTGTCCTTCAGAAAGAACGTCAGACAGCCGATAAAGCTTGCGGACAAGAACAGAAATACGAAGGATATTCTGAATTTTATAGATTTTTTTGTATTTTTTTGGATCACCCGCATATTTCTTCCCCGAACCAAGCTTTTTATTTTCCCATACGGTACTGTATTTTTAGTATACATCATAATTCCAAAAAAATCAACAGCTTTTTTAACGAAAATTACGTGAAAATCCACACTGTTACCATTGTAAATATTTTGTAATTGTGTTATAATGTTTTTGTCAAGGAGAGAAAAAACATGAAAAAA
>CAZCUQ010000034.1:0-5484 GCA_964501705.1 uncultured Ruminococcus sp.
GATTTTGTGAAAAGGAGGCTTTTTACTTGAACGATAATGAAAACATGAATCAGCCCGATGACGAGTCTGCCGACATCTACACCCTTATTGATGAGGACGGCGTTGAACAGGACTTTGAAATGATAGACGAATATGAGGAAAACGGCACGATCTATGTTGCTTTCGTTCCTCATTATGATAACCCGGAAAGCGCTCTTGAGGAGGACGAGGGTATCGTGGTTCTGAAAGCCGAAACCGATGAAGACGGCAGCGATATCTTCTCCACTGTGGACGATGATGAGGAATACGACCGAATCGGCGGTATATTCCTGAATCGCATTGAAGAAGCATGGGGCAGCGACGATTGATAAAATGTTGATCTTACCTTCGGTGTTTTCACCGAAGGTTTTTTGTTCCCGAAAATATTTTTTAAAACCTGTTGAATTTTGCGCTCGGCTGTGTTATAATAATATGTGATGTTTCAGATTTATTTTTTGGGAGTAATTCTTTAAATGAAAAAATTTATCCGTATATTTATGGCAATCATTATATGCGCCGCAATATTTTCCTCCTGCTCGGACAATTCTTCGGATGCGGCTCCGGAGTCAGCTGTTCCCGAATCCGTGACGGCTGAGATCTCCGCTACAGAAACTTCCGCCGCGTCTATGACGGATTTCGACCTCATGAAGCTTGTGGAAGGCTCAAAAACTTCCGTTCTGCTTGAAAAATACGGATCATTTTCCGTAAATTATTCTATGGACTACGGTGAAATTATCGATCAGCAGGCGGGTTTTTCGTTAAACGCCGACAATACGATAACCTATGTGAATAATACTGACGGAAATATCGAATACTTCAACGGCAGAACCGATTATCTGCTTGAATACGATGAAAACGGCGAAACCGAAGGTTATGCCTATGCGCCGCTTCCCGGAGCTTCCGCGGCTGTGGATCTCGAATACTACATTTTCACCTATTCCGAGGACGATGAAATGATCGTTACGGGTTATACGCAAAACGACGACGGAAGCTATATCATCTCCGCAGCCGAAAGCTACACCGATTCTTACGACGATAATAACGGAAACATTGTCAGCATTGCCTATAAGTATGAATATACTATAACCGCTACAAAGGATTTTGAAGTAACTGAACTTAAATGCGTCTGCACCAACGCAAATACGGGAGAGGTTGACTCGAATCTCGATATGAAGGTCGATTACGGCGCCGATCCGCCCGAAATCCCCGAATTTATGAATGAAACCTTTGAAATTACTGTCATTACCATAAGCGGCGAATCGGAGGTTACTTCCGCTTATGAAATACCCGTTTCGTTCAGTCCGTACTTCACTGCTCCGCCCGATGGCGAATACTTTTTCTTCCTCGACAGAGAACAGACCGTTCCCGTTGAAGATACGATGACTATTGACTATCCATGTACGATTTACGCGGTAAAAGCCTCGGCATAACACCTTGTGCATCATAAGAGCAGGAAAACGCGTTGGGAGCGGAAAAAATTTCGCTCCCGATTTTGTTAATAAAATGTTTACAAATTATCCCCATAAATTCTCCCCTCACGAATTGTATTATATATAAGCGCTCAGCCAATTACGAAAAGAAACGGAGAAAACAATATGAATAAAAAAGCATTTATTCCCGCGATACTCAGCGTCCTCCTGTTCACCTCATGCGGAACAAGCTATGACAGCGTAAATCCGATAGCCGACTCGGACACAAAAAACAGTATAAACTCCGCTTACAACGATTCTTATTCGGATACCGAAGAATCCGCCGAAGCCGAGGACAGCGATGCGTACTCGGAAAACAATACCTCCGACAGCGTTATTAAAAAGGAAATGCTCGTCTATTCCTGCAATATGACTGTTGACGTTCTTGATTTCGATACAGCCGTAAACTCGTTTAAGGACAGTCTCAATACATACGGAGCGTTCATCGAAAACGAAAACTACAGCGACGGAGGCTCCGACAGCAGATATATTTATCCCGACTCCGAAAAATGGCAGTCATATGTCGCGACTGTACGTGTTCCGAGCAAGGATTATGAGGTTTTCTGCGACAACGCCGCCGCTCTCGGAGATCTGAGAAGCAAAAACGCTTCGGTAGAAAATCTAAGCCGCGAATACTATGACCTTTCCGCGACCCTTGAAATATACGAGGCAAAGGAACAGCGCTATATGGAGCTTCTTTCCGATATTACGGACGAGGAATACGCCATAACGGTTGAAAAGGAACTCACCGAAATTCAGGTAGAAATATCAAAGATAAGAACCCGAATGAACGATATCAGCACCGATGTCGCGTATTCGTATGTCTACATAACGATAAACGAGGTCAGAGAATATGCCGAAGAACCCGTTAAAACAGACACGTTCATTCAGCGTCTCCGCAAGACCATATCGGATTCGGCTTCAAGCTTTCTCGGATTTGCGGAGGATGTTCTGTTCCTGCTGATCTTTCTGTTCCCGCACCTTATTATAATCGGAATAATTGTTTTTATCATTGTGAAGATTTCAAAAGCTTCAAAAAAGCGAAAGCTTAATAAAATCATTTCTCCCGCTTCACCTATAGCGGAAAAAACGGAGGAAATCAAAACCGAAAACGAAAGCAGTCAAAACGGCGGCTGACAGTATTTTTTTCCGTTTTGCTTTCAGCGGCGGTTACTTCCACAAAGAGCGGGAAAAAGGAATAAATTCCAAACCATAACGACAGCGGGAGATGAGATAAAGAAGGGGAGCGCGAGGGGAAACCAAAGGGGAGAGGGAAAAAATTTCTCTCCCCTTTGGGTTTCCACTCGCGCTCTTGAAGTTCCGATGCCGCAATAAATAATAACTTGCCTGAAGCTGACAAAAAACGGGAAGAAAAATAACAAATTAAAACTGACCCGCAAGGGAAATGATATCAAAACAAAGAATTGACTTCCCGGCATAAATTGTAAATCTGTTGCAATTATCTTCCGGTTGTGATATAATTTTATATGTTAAACAAAAATAGTTTGATAAAAGTTTACATAATTTAACTGAAAAATTTATTTATTTTCGGTAATATTTTAAATAAGGGGATTTGAGTGAGTATGAAACTTCTTTTTTTGGGAGATATCGTCGGAAGCAGCGGTTGTAAATTCGTTTCCTCAAAAATCAACGAAATGAAAAAAAATGAGGGAATAGATATCATTGTTGCAAACGGCGAAAATTCCGCCGACGGTAACGGCATTACCCCCGCTTCCGCAAAAATGCTCTCGTTTGCCGATGTTATTACAACGGGCAATCACGTCTATAAAAAAAGGCAGATCTTTCCTGTTCTTGAATCACGCTCAAATATTATCCGCCCCGCAAATTTTCCGGAGGGCGCTCCCGGAGCGGGAACATATCTTCTTGACTGCGGACGCGCACAGGCGCTTATCGTCAATCTTATGGGAACCGTTTATATGGAGGCTCTCGACAATCCGTTCTCCGTGATCGACAGGATTCTTGAAAAAGCCGATACTCCGAATATTTTCGTTGATTTTCACGCCGAGGCTACTTCCGAAAAAAAAGCAATGGGCTTTTATCTTGACGGAAAAGTTACTGCCGTGATAGGCACTCATACTCATGTTCAGACAGCCGATGAAACCGTTCTCAGGGGCGGTACGGGATATATCACCGACGCGGGAATGTGCGGCGCGGAAGAGTCGGTTCTCGGCGTTAAAAGTGAAATAATTATTAATAAACTGAAGAGTAAAATCCCCGCAAAATTCGCCGAATCGGATAATGCTCCGTTTATGTGCGGAGTGATCGTTGATTTCAATGAAAAAATCGGTAAAACAACTAATATTAAACGTTTTCAGGTTAGATAAAAAGTCGAAATGCACTGTTATTTCTTGCTTTCAGTTCGCTTTTGTGCTATAATTTATTAAGTAAACAAGTCCTTCGCGAAGGCTTGCAGTATATCACGGAAAAGCCGAAAATAATTCAGGGAGGGTTATGCAAAATGGAAGTGTTAAAAGTATCTTCACGCTCCGTACCGAATTCTGTTGCGGGGGCTATCGCCAGCGTTGTCCGTGAGGAAGGCGCTGTCGAGGTTCAGGCAATAGGCGCGGGAGCAATTAATCAATCCGTAAAGGCTATCGCTATCGCACGGGGCTATCTTACTCCTGTGGGAGTCGACCTTGTTTGTGTGCCGACTTTTGCGAATATAAGCATAAACGGTGAGGACAGAACCGCCATAAAAATGATTTGCGAAAAAAGATAGACTTTCAGAGATCGGATCTTTCCGATCTCTTTTTGGAATTTTAACAAAATCAGCCTTGACAATAAAAGCTTAGGGTATTATAATAAAATAAGTATTATTAAAAAAGGCGGTAGTTTAAAATGTCAGAAACAACAATGGATAAAATAGTCGCTCTCTGCAAGGGAAGAGGCTTTGTTTACCCCGGAAGCGAAATATACGGCGGTCTTGCAAATACATGGGATTACGGTCCCCTGGGAGCTGCGCTTAAAAGCAATATAAAAAATGCCTGGCTTAAAAAATTTGTTCAGGAATCTCCCTATAATGTCGGTCTTGACAGTGCCATCCTTATGAATCCCCAGACATGGGTGGCTTCGGGTCATATCGGCGGATTCTCCGACCCGCTTATGGACTGCAAGGAATGTAAGACCCGTCACAGAGCGGATCAGCTCATCGAAACTCAGTCGGACGAAAATCCTGCGGGCTGGTCAAACGCGCAGATGGAAGAATTCATCGCTTCTCACAATATAAAATGCCCTAACTGCGGAAAGAAAAATTTTACATCCATCCGTCAGTTTAATCTTATGTTCAAAACGTTTCAGGGTGTTACCGAGGATACCAAGAATGAACTGTATCTGCGTCCCGAAACGGCTCAGGGAATCTTTGTGAATTTTCTCAATATCCAGCGCACAACAAGAAAGAAAGTGCCTTTCGGCGTTGCACAGGTCGGAAAATCCTTCCGTAACGAAATAACTCCCGGAAACTTTATCTTCCGTGTGAGAGAATTTGAACAGATGGAGCTTGAATTCTTCTGCAAGCCCGGAACAGACCTTGAATGGTTCGATTACTGGCGTTCGTTCTGCCGTGATTTCTTATTGTCCCTCGGAATAAAAGAGGATCACTTAAGACTCAGAGATCATTCGCCCGAAGAGCTTTGCTTCTATTCAAAGGCTACGACCGATTTCGAGTATCTCTTCCCGTTCGGCTGGGGAGAACTTTGGGGCGTGGCGGACAGAACCGACTACGACCTTTCGAGACATATGGAGGTCAGCGGAAAATCTCTCGAATATTTCGACCCTGAAACAAACGAAAAATATATCCCGTATGTCATAGAGCCGTCTCTCGGCGTTGAGAGACTTTTCCTCTCTGTTATATGCGAGGCTTACGATGAGGAAAATATCGGCGAGGGCGACAAGGCGGATGTAAGAACCGTGCTTCATCTTCATCCCGCGCTTGCTCCCGTTAAGGCGGCTGTGCTTCCTCTCACAAAGAAACTAAAGG
>CAZCUQ010000034.1:5494-16179 GCA_964501705.1 uncultured Ruminococcus sp.
CCGTGGAATATGACGAAGCGGGTCAGATAGGAAAAAGATACCGCCGTCAGGACGAGATCGGCACGCCTTTCTGCATTACGTATGACTTTGATACCGTTGAAAAGGACAACTGCGTGACTGTCCGCGACAGAGACACCATGGAGCAGGTAAGAATTCCCGTTGACGAGACTGCAAAGTATATTGAAGAAAGAATCGAATTCTGATTGATTATTTGAGAATAAAACGGACGGGAAGAATTACTCTTTACTTCCCGTCCGTTTTTTTGGGATCGTTTTACACGCATATATGATCTTTTATGTTTTCATAGCGTTTTTCGCCTATGCCTTTAACATTCATAATTTCATCGGTTGATGAAAAACCGCCGTGTTCTTCTCTGTATTCGATGATCCGTTCGGCGATCACTTCTCCTATTCCGTCAAGCTTCATAAGCTCTTCCTTATCGGCGGTATTTATATTGACGAGAAGCTCCGTGTTCTCTTCCGTTTCCGTTTCCGCAGAGGAACTTTCCGTTTGTTTTATTTTCGGGGAGGAAACGTAAACGTTATCCTTTATCGCGGCATATTTTTTCTCGCCTATTCCCTTAACGTTCAGAAGCTCCGATGGGTCGGAAAATCCGCCGTTTTCCTCGCGGTACTTTATAATATTTTCAGCTGTGGCGGGACCTATGCCGTTAAGCTTTTCAAGTTCCTCCTCAGTTGCGGAGGAAAGGTCGATGTAAAGCTTTTCCATGGCGGTTGTTTCCGTTTCCGCCGGAGTTTCAATCAAGGTGATCTTTTCGGTTTCTTCGGTTTCTTCGGTTTCTTCGGTTTCGTCGGGTACAGTTTCTTTCGGGGCATCGGTTTGGGTGAGGGAAATTTCCTCGCTGACGAGAGGAGACGTTTCGGTAACAGTTGTTTCTTCTTCGGTTTCGCTCACGTTTAGAAATTTACGAAGCTTTTCGATGGTTTTTTCGCCGATCCCATCTATTTCCATAAGTTCCTGCAAAGAAGAAATACCTCCCGTTTTATCACGGAAGGCTATTATTTTATCCGCCGTTTCTTTTCCGATGCCGTCGATTTCCGAAAGCTCTTCCGCGGTAACTGTATTGATATCATATTTTTGCACATCGCTTTTAACTTTCGGCTCGATTATTTCATAAGTGATATCGGAAACCGAAGCGGGGACTTCGGGAACGCTCTGAATGTTTTTAAAATGCGAAAACAGAAACAAAAGCACTGAAAGCAAAATGACAAAAGCGGCACAAAGTTTTTTTGATTTGTTTTTCATTTTCACACGCCCGTTTCCGCGTTATATTTTATTCCCCTCATACACGGACAATATTTTACCTTTTTTTGCTTTTTATTAATTTTACAGCAAAAATATGTTTTTGTCAAGCCTTTTTTGTTATTTCCGACGGAAAATTATTTTCCGAAAACAAAAGAGCGGCGGAAAGAATATCTTCCGCTGCTCCAATGTTTTTTACGTTATTCTTTGGAGAAAGAATCCTTGCCTACCCCGCAAAGAGGGCAGACAAAATCTTCGGGGATATCCTCCCACTTTGTTCCGGGAGCTATTCCTCCTTCGGGATAACCCTGTTCCTCATCGTACTCCCAGCCGCACGCATCGCATACATATTTCATAAAAATACACCTTCCTTAAAAATTATTTTATCTTACGGCGGTTTTTACGCCGTTTGAAGCTTTAATTTCCCGCACAGCCGTGCTTGTTCCCGCAGCGGCAATAGCATTTTGCGCCCTGTGCCGATTCTCCTTCGCAGACGAGCGTATCAACGCAGCAGTGCGAACGTCCTTTTTGCTTTCATAATACAGCAATTACAGTATATCACTTTTTTCAAAGTTTGTCAATAGATATTGACAATTTCAAAATCTCTGTCCCGTTTTTTGAACAGCCTGCAGCCGGGATTTGATTTTATGTTCGTATTATCGGATCTGCATTTCGGTTCAAAATACTTTTCATAGTCGGAACTCTCGCCTTAAGGGAGCGAGGCGAACCAAATTAAAAAAACTTGCATTTGAGAAAAAAGTATGTTATAATGTTTTTAGTCAGCTGCTTTCAGATATTAAGGAGGCTTACACTTGAATCCGGTCAGATTTATTATAGATAACAATAACTCATATTATAAACTTGAAGCAGGAAAAAATCTCCTTAACTTTATCGAGTTTGATTTTTCTTTCTTCTGGGAACATTGCATTGAAGCGGGAAAAACAGGTCATAAAACAGGTCTTCTCCCCGCGCAGACTCTTGGCGAGGCAAGAAACGCCGTCATAAAATGCCACCCGTATGTCGAGGCGTGCGCGGGTACAAGCTTTGATGGCATAGTCATAGACTGCATAATAGCATATATCTGCTCGAATGAAAAGATCGGGCTTGAGGAACTGTGGGCAAGATGTATCTCCCCGAAAAACAGCTACGAAACAGCTCTCTTTAAAAGGATCTCCGAATATAAAACGGGCAGAGCCGTTAATCAGTGGATAAATATCGTCAGAGTGTCTGAATATGCCAAAAAAAAGCTCGATTTTATCTACGATTCAAAAGCGGGAAATCCTCCGTCCGCCGAAACAAGAAAAAAAAGAAAAGAATACTTTGATCTCGCTTTCTCGCTCGCCGCAAATGAAATGGGACTCCGCTCCGAGGATATGCCGTATGTCAGAAAATATAATCCCTCGCTTGCTCCCGAATCGGCTTTCCGTTTGGGAAAATTTTCAAAGTATGTATATAAGAGTATCACACCCATGCTTGAAAAAATGCCCGTGTCCGATTCAAAACATCCTGCGGGCGTGAAGGCAGAGCAGCTCGCTATGGACGCTTTTTCCTATATCAAGGATATCGAACGCCCCGACCCCGTTGAAATGTTCAGAGCCGCAAGAGCCGACGATGATGAAAACAGCGAGGATCTTTCCATCGTGTATATGCCTTCCGGCTTTAAAGGTATTATAGACCTTGAATTCGATCTTCTTGAGGAATCCGGCGAATATATAGGAAAATGCGCCTCCTGCGGAAGATATTACGTAAACGACGGAAGCTACGAAAGACCTTACTGTCGGAGAGTAAACTCTGCGGGGATCACCTGCCGCGCCGCCGACAGAGAAAACGAACTTATGAAAAAGGACGCGGAGGAAAAATCCCGCAAAGCTAAGGAAGAAGCTGAAAAAGTCGCCGAAAAAGCCAAGGAAGACGCAAAAAAAGCCGAGGAAGAAGCAAGGCGCATAAAAGAAGCCGCTTCAAAGCCTCCCGTTATTATTCCCGACGAGCTTGAAAGACGCAGCTCCGCGGTTGAATACAACCTCTCGCGAAGCGGAAAAATGACCCGCTCCGAATTTGAGGAATGGGAGGGTTACCTTTATAACCTCAAGGACAATATCCGCAACCGCGACGGTACTATCCGTCAGCTTGAGGAATTTCTCTCCTCCGCCGAAAGACTGTACGAGGAGATCGTCCGCGGCGAATATGACAAGGAAATCAAAAAAGCCGCCCCTGTTGTAAACCGGAAAAGAACCGTCTCCGACGCAAAGGAATATGTTCCCGAAAGCTTTTCTTCCGACAGCGAGCCTAAAAAATTCGTTCCTCCCGTTATCGAAAGACCGAAATTCAAAGAACCCGAAAGCACAAAGCCGCCCGAAGAAAAAATAACGGACGACGGCAGGAAATATACTCCGTTCGCACCGAAAAAATATGCTTCGCTCTATGACGCTATGAACGATCCGAGTGTCGGAAATATGGGAAATTCCCCTACTCTCGGCGATATTATGGGACTTACCGGGCTTGCGGACACAAAAAAGGATACCTTTGAAATGTCGGAAAAAATGAACTCGGCATTAAATAAAAAAGCAAAGGAAATTCTGCCCGCGAGAGTTATCAGAAAACCCGAATGGGAAGTTCTTAAATACGGAAAGGATAACCAATGAATTTCATTAATGAACAAAACGCCGTAAACGGCCTCGCCGATACCGTTGTTAAGGGCGGGGTAAGTCTGTATAACGCCGTAAGATATTTCTACTCAATCGCCGAGGAGGATTTCTACAGGGTGAATATCAAGGACGCTTTCAAAGTCGTTCTGAATAACGTCACCGACTGCGACGCTCTGAAAATGCTGGGACTCCGCGCGGAAAACGGCTGCGAAGAAATGCTCTGCGAGGAATACAGAAAGGTTCTTCCGATGATAATGTACAGCCTAGCGATACGTCTCCCCGCGCTCAGAAACGTTCGGGCGGGCGATGACAGAATGAGCGACGACCAGATCCTCAAGGTTTATAATAAGGTAGTTTCCAAGGGCGCGGAAAACGTAAACAATATCATTGTCGAAAACTATGACGAATTCAAATACCTCGTTCACAAGAACAAGCCTCTTCCGCCGTACAATGCGGAATGGTTCAAAACATACATTTACACGAGCGTTCCGTCTCTTGCGGAGATAACAAACAAGAATATATTTCTGCTTGGTTTCTCCGATGTGCTTTTCGCAATGTTCTACAGCTGTCTTGAGGAAGAACTCAGCGGAAAAGTCATAGAATATTCCGCTACCGAATTTGATATTTAAGGAGATAAATCATGACTATATTTCTGTGCGGCTTTATGGGCTGCGGAAAATCCACGATCGGGAAAAAACTCGCCGCGGTCACGGACAGGAACTTTATCGATATGGACGAATACATAGAAAACAAAGCGGGGCTGTCCATTCCCGAAATCTTCTCCGAAAAGGGAGAAGAACATTTCAGAGAGCTTGAAACCAAAGCAGTGAAGGCTCTCGGAAAAACAAACGCGGTCATCGCCTGCGGAGGCGGCGCCATGCTTAAAAAAATAAACGCGGACGAAGCCAAAAAAAACGGAAAAGTGATTTATCTCGAACTTCCGTTTGAGATCTGCTACGAGCGTATCAGAGATGACCGAAACCGCCCCATCGTCATGAACAATACAAAAGATACTCTCAGGGAAATATACAATAACAGAATTTCCCTCTATGAGAATAATTCGGATATAAAAATAAATGCGGATTCCACGCCGCAAAGCATTGCGGAGGAAATCAAAAAGCTCATATCATAAAAAAGTGAAAATGCTTTTTCATAGTATTTTCATATTAGTTTCATAAAATTTATATATGAATATATTATTATATATATATTGCAGACTGTTGCCGCCGGCCTTTTGAGAAACAGGAAAAATGCTCCGTTTTATACGGCTTGCGATAACCGTCAAGGAAAGGAAATCATGGAATGTCAGAAAATCTTTCACTCGGAATTGACGTGGGTTCGACCACAGTAAAAACTGTTATCATAGACAAAGATAACAAAATAATCTATTCAAAATATGAGAGACATTTCTCTAAGGTCAGAGAAACCGTTCAGTCTCAGCTTAAAATAATCGCGGATAAATATCCTGCCGAAAATTTCTCCCTGAGCATTACGGGCAGCGCGGGTCTGGGTCTTGCAAACGCCGCGAAGCTCCCGTTCGTTCAGGAAGTGTTCGGAGCGTTTATCGCCGTCCGCAACAGCTACCCCGACGCGGACGCCGTAATTGAACTCGGCGGCGAGGACGCTAAGATAATCTTCCTCACAAACGGCACGGAACAGCGAATGAACGGTTCATGCGCGGGCGGCACGGGAGCGTTCATCGACCAGATGGCGTCTCTCTTAGGGATAACTGTCGATGAAATGGATAAGCTCTCGCTTGAATCGGAGAAATTATATCCTATTGCTTCACGCTGCGGAGTTTTCGCAAAATCGGATATTCAGCCGCTTCTCAATCAGGGAGCCGATCACAGAGATGTTGCGGCTTCTATCTTTCAGGCTGTAGTCGATCAGACCGTTTCGGGTCTTGCGCAGGGAAGAAAGATCGAGGGAAAGGTATTGTTTCTCGGAGGACCGCTGTCTTTCTTAAAAGGACTCAGACGAGCTTTCGTCCGCACTCTTCATTTATCGGACGAAAACGCCGTATTCCCCGAACACGCTTCCTGCTTTATGGCGTTCGGCAGCGCTCTTTACGCTAAGGAAAACACCGACCCCATGAATATAGACGAGGTCATAGAAATGATAAAAAACGCTCCCGTGAACGACGATATCGTGACGGGCGCAAGACTCTTCAAAGATGAGAGCGAATATTCCGAATTTGTTAAGAGACATTCAAGCTGCGATGTAAAGCGTCTTGACATAAGCACATATTCGGGTGACGCTTACCTTGGAATAGACGCGGGTTCGACGACAACAAAATTAGTGCTCATCTCACCCGCGGGAGAGCTTATTTACCATTATTATGCTTCAAACAAAGGTCAGCCGCTTGATGTTATCTCCGATCAGCTCAAAAGAATGTATTCTCTTTCGGGAGACAGGATAAAGATCAGATCATCGGCGGTGACGGGCTACGGAGAGGATCTCATTAAAGCCGCTATGGGCGTTGATTTCGGAATAGTCGAGACGGTCGCTCACTATAAGGCTGCGGCGTTCTTCTGCCCCGATGTTGATTTTATTATTGACATCGGCGGACAGGATATCAAATGCTTCAAGATTAAAAACAAGGCTATCGACAGCATAATGCTGAACGAGGCGTGTTCTTCCGGGTGCGGTTCGTTCATTCAGACGTTCGCACAGGCGCTCGGATACCCGATAGAGGATTTCTCAAAGCTCGGACTTTTTGCAGAAAAGCCTGTCGATCTCGGTTCGCGCTGCACGGTGTTCATGAACAGTTCGGTAAAGCAGGCTCAAAAGGACGGAGCATCGGTAGAGGATATCTCCGCGGGGCTTTCCGCTTCTATCATCAAAAACGCGATATACAAGGTCATCCGCGCAAAATCCGTCTCGGAGCTTGGCGAAAACATCGTTGTTCAAGGAGGAACCTTCCTCAATGACGCAGTTCTGCGTTCCTTTGAAGCGGAACTCGGAAGAAACGTTACCCGCCCCGCAATAGCGGGACTTATGGGAGCATTCGGAGCGGCTCTTTACGCAAAGGAAAACGAAAACGGAGAATCGGGCATAATCTCCGCAAAGGCTCTTGATGAATTCACCTACAGCGCAAAGCAGGCACGGTGCGGAAAATGCGGCTCGAATTGCAGTCTTACCGTGATAAACTTCAACGGCAAAAGAAAATTCATCAGCGGGAACCGCTGCGAAAAAGGTGCGGGTCTTACAAGAAAGAACGATATTCCGTGTATGTATGAGTACAAATACACGCATCTTCTCGACTGCATGAAATCACAGCCCGAAAATCCGAAAGCAAAGATAGGACTTCCGCTTGTTTTAAACTTTTACGAGCAGCTTCCGTTCTGGCATAAACTCTTTGAAGAACTCGGATTTGAAACCATTATCTCGGACGAAAGCTCCAGGAAGATGTACTATAAGGGTCAGCAGACCATTCCTTCGGATACTGTCTGCTATCCTGCGAAGCTTGCGCACGGACACATTTTAAATCTTCTTGAAAAAGGCGCGGATATTATTTTCTATCCCTGCGAAAGCTACAATATCGACGAGGGACACAGCGACAACCATTACAACTGTCCTGTCGTTGCATATTATCCCGAACTTTTAAAGGCTAATATTCCCGACCTTAACGATGAGAATTTCTTCATGCCCTACATGGATATTAACCTTGAAAAACACTGCACCGAGGTAATTTCGGATCTGTTCGGAAAGAAATACTCCATTAAAACGCCGGAAATCAAAAAGGCGTTCAAAGCGGCCACGCAGGCTCTTGATACCTATAAGCAGGAAATTATCGCCGAGGGCGAGCGGGTTATTAAAGCCGCGCGCGAAAGCAATATCCCGATAATCGTTCTGGCAGGCAGACCTTATCATATCGATCCCGAAATAAATCACGGCATACATAAGCTTATGACTACTCTGAAGCTTGCGGTCATCACGGAAGACAGCGTGGCTCATCTTGCGGATGTTCCGAATCTCACGGTGCTGAATCAGTGGTCGTATCATTCACGTCTTTACAGAGCCGCGAAATATGTCACAACTCAGCCTGATATGCAGCTTGTTCAGCTTGTATCATTCGGCTGCGGGATCGACGCTATCACGACTGATGAAGTGAGATCCATCCTTGAAGAGGGCGGAAAGCTCTATACTCAGCTTAAAATTGATGAGATATCCAATCTCGGAGCCGCCAAAATACGTCTCAGAAGCCTTGTCGCGGCTATGGGAAGATAATTTGCGGAACAAACTTCACAATTTAACATCAATTGAGAAAGGAAATTTTTTTGACAGTTTTTACCCCTGAAATGAAAAATACCCACACGATTCTTATTCCCGATATGCTCCCTGTGCATTTCGGACTCATCGCGGGAATTCTCCGCGAAGCGGGATACAAAACCGAGCTTCTCACGTCAGACACGCGTTCTGTCATTGATGAAGGACTCAAACACGTTCACAACGATACCTGCTATCCCGCTCTGCTTGTTATAGGTCAGTTTATCGATGCGTTAAAAAGCGGAAAATACGACCCCGACAAAACAGCTCTGCTTATCTCTCAGACAGGCGGAGGATGCAGAGCTTCCAATTATATTCATCTTCTCCGAAAGGCAATAAACAAAGAGTATCCTCAGATTCCCGTATTATCTCTGAATTTCAGCGGGCTTGAAAAGGACAGCGGCTTTAAAATTACCTTTCCCATGCTTATTAAAATGCTCTACGCCGTGTTGTACGGCGATATGATAATGTCTCTGTACAACCAATGCAGACCGTATGAACGGAGTACGGGCGAATCCGAAAAAATTAAAAAACGCTGTCAAAAAATGATTTCAGACGCGCTTGCCGACGGAACGTATACAAGGACAAAAAAATACTATAAAAAAATGCTGTCGGATTTTGCGTCAATTCCGATGACAGACGAGAAAAAAGTCAAGGTGGGAATAGTCGGAGAAATTTATGTAAAATATTCTCCTCTCGCAAATAATCACCTTGAGGATTTTCTCATAAGCGAGGGCTGCGAGCCTGTAGTTCCCGCGTTTCTTGATTTTTGTATGTACTGCGCCGCAAACGGACAAAACGACAGGAAGATCTACGGAGTACACAGTATGTCTGTTTTTCTTTATTCCGCTGTCTACAAGATCATTTACAAAAAACAGCGCGAAATGATAAAAGTCATGACGGATTTCGGTGTATTCGACCCGCCGCATGATTTTGAAACGCTTCGCTCCTATGCCGACAGATTTATCAATCAGGGCGTTAAAATGGGAGAGGGCTGGCTTATTCCCGCGGAAATGGCGGCTCTCGCCGAAAACGGAACGGAAAATATTGTCTGTGCGCAGCCGTTCGGGTGTCTTCCGAATCATATCGTGGCAAAGGGCAGCGCAAGAGCTATCCGAAACGCTTATCCGAACGTAAACATCGCTTTTATCGATTACGACGCGGGAGCCGCGAAAATAAATCAGGAGAATCGCATAAAGCTAATGCTTGCAAACGCAAAGAGGGAATGATACTTATGATCGAAAAATATGAACCCAAGCCCCCGAAAAGGGGTAAAGTCAGATTTTTAAACGTTCTTCTTTCCGTTCTCGCGGCGGGAATGTGGTTTGGGAAGGACTATTTTGAAATTCCCGCAAAAACGCTCGTTTTTGTTACGGTGCTTTTGTTTGCAGTGTTATTCTTCTCGGCAAGAAATTCAAAAATGGCGATGGAAAACTATCAAACCGCCAAGACGTTAAAGGAAATGCGTGAGGAAAAAAAGCCCGATGACTTCTATAAGGAAAGCTTTTACGACTGAAAGCCTTATTTTTTGCTGATATATTTGGAAGGTTAAGATCATGAACAGTATTTCATTCACGGGACACAGAAATCCCTCGGAAAAGGAAACACTTTTGATAAGAAAGCGTCTCAGATCGGTGCTTGAACCGCTTATAATAAGCGGTTCAAGGGATTTTTACGTGGGTGGAGCGGTCGGCTTCGACACTTTAGCGGCACAGACAGTCCTTGAACTGAAAAAAAAATATCCGCATATAAAATTACATATGATCCTTCCGTGCGAAAGAGACTGTCAGACAAAAAAATGGACGGCGGCGCAAAAAAAAGATTATGACTTTATCAGAGCGTCCGCCGATGATGAAGAGCTTATCGGAGCGGTTTACACAGATTCCTGCATGAAAAAAAGAAACGCCGCGCTTATTGATAAAGCAGATATTCTTGTCTGCTGGTATGACAGAAGAAAAGAAAAAAGCGGCACCGGACAGACTGTCCGAATGGCGGAAAATAAGAATCTGACTGTGATAAATCTTTTCGTGCAAAACAGCTCCGTTGTGGAAATAAGATGATCCCCTGATTCCGAAAACCTCGGAAACGGGGGATCATTTTTCAAATTACATAGGATTAGGATCTCATTCAGCAGACATTACGACTGCCTTGTCAGCCACACATAAGCTACATCGAGAGCCTCATAAAGGCTGTTTTTCTCGCTTTGTTTGATGATTGCCTCGACAGGGTTCAGCTTTTCATCGGTTTTCATCTGATAAAGTCTTATTTTGCTTGCAACGTCAAGATTTCCGACTTTTGTTTTCTCAACGATCTGCATCATTACTACTGTGGTATCGTACATATTTCCGTAATATATTTCATTTCCCTTTCTTACCAGGGGATAATCCTTATAAGAGAAAAAAGCGTTTTTCTTCTCTTTGTTCTCTGTTTCTTCGTTCAATTTCCTTCCTCCTTTAAATAAAATCAATAACAGCTTTCAGGCATTCAATCTTATAGTGTAATTATAAC
>CAZCUQ010000035.1:0-16103 GCA_964501705.1 uncultured Ruminococcus sp.
TGGTGCCGCTGACCGGACTTGAACCGGTACGGATTTTACTCCGAGGGATTTTAAGTCCCTTGTGTCTGCCTATTCCACCACAGCGGCATTCCTTACTATGCAGTATATCACGATTTGCAGTATTTGTCAAGGGGTTTTTAAATTTTTTGTGATACTGCATAATAAAAGTTGACACAATAGCAACACTAAAATATAATAGAATTAAATAAAATCAATATCATACGATTGTTTTTCGTCGTTTTCAACGAAAAACAATTTGTGACTTCATTTACGCAATTAATGGATAGAAAAATTTGGTGAACTGTGATATAATTATTATATGTTTAATCATAAAAGGACGGTAATCATTATGAGCGGCGAGGCAACACTTAATCATAGAATCAAAAATATCTCGGAAAAACGGTACGTGTTCGAGGAGAGTTTGACCCAAACGGTTCTTTTTCCGACGTTAAAAAACAAATATTGTTAATAATTTCAAAATAATTTTTTAAGGGGTTTGCGAATTATGAAAAAATATCTTGATGAAAGCTTGTCCGCACAGGAAAGAGCGGAGGCTCTCACCGACGAAATGACGGTTGAAGAACAAGCGTCGCAGCTGAGATACGATTCGCCTGCCGCGGAACGTCTCGGTATTCCCGAATATAACTGGTGGAATGAGGGAATTCACGGCCTTGCCCGTTCGGGCGTGGCTACCGTGTTCCCGCAGACGATAGGTCTTGCCGCTATGTTCGACAGGGAACTCGTGGAAAAAGCGGGAGATGTCACATCCTCCGAGGCAAGAGCAAAATACAACGAATACCAAAAATACGGTGACCGCGATATCTATAAGGGTCTTACCCTCTGGGCGCCGAATATCAATATCTTCCGCGATCCAAGATGGGGCAGAGGACACGAAACTTACGGCGAGGATCCTTTCCTTACGGCGGAACTCGGAAAGGCTTATGTAAGAGGTCTTCAGGGTAACGGAAAGGTGCTGAAAACCGCCGCGTGCGCAAAGCATTTCGCCGTTCACAGCGGCCCCGAAGCTGTAAGACATGAATTCAACGCCGAAGTTTCGCCGAAGGATATTGAAGAAACATATCTTCCCGCATTTGAAGCTCTTGTAAAGGACGCGGGCGCGGAAGGCGTAATGGGCGCTTATAACAGAGTGAACGGAGAGGGCGCCTGCGCCAGCGGATTTCTTATGGGAAAACTCAAAGAATGGGGCTTCGACGGATATTTTGTCTCAGACTGCGGGGCTATAAGAGATTTTCACGAGCATCATGGACTTACCCATAATTCCGTCGAGTCGGCGGCGCTTGCGCTTACGGCAGGCTGCGACGTCAACTGCGGCTGCACCTATGTAAACATATTGGCGGCGCTTGAACAGGGTCTTGTCACAAAAGGGGATATCAGAAGAGCTTGCATTCATCTTATGCGTACAAGAATACGTCTCGGAATGTTCGACAAGAAAACCGAATACGATGATATTCCTTATTCCATCGTATCGTGCGGGGAAAACAAGGATGTTTCCTTAAAATGCGCGGAGCGTTCCATGGTTCTTCTCAAGAATAACGGAATCCTTCCCCTTGACGAAAACAAAATTAAAACGCTTGCGGTAATTGGTCCCAACAGCGACAGCAGGACGGCTCTGGAGGGAAATTACAACGGTCTTGCGGACAGATATGTCACGTTCCTCTGCGGTATTCAGGACAGATTCAAGGGACGAGTCATCTATGCCGAGGGCTGTCATCTCTATAAGGAAAAGGTTTCGGTTCTCGCAAAAGAGGGCGACAGATACGCCGAGGCTCTCGCTGCTGCGGATAATTCGGACGCGATAATTCTCTGCGTGGGTCTTGACGCTGCTATCGAGGGCGAAGAAGGCGATACGGGAAATGAATTCGCTTCGGGCGATAAGCAGGGACTTCATCTCCCCGAAAGCCAGAGGATACTTATCGAAAAAATCTTGAAAACAGGCAAGCCCGTCATTGTTGTATGCGCGGCGGGAAGCGCCATAAATATCGAGGCTGAACCCGACGCTCTTCTTCATGTGTGGTACGCCGGTTCAGAGGGCGGACGCGCACTCGCGGAAATCCTCTTCGGAGACATTTCTCCATCGGGAAAGCTGCCTGTCACTTTCTACGAAAAAACGGAGCTTCTTCCCGAGTTTACCGATTATTCCATGAAAAACCGCACCTATCGCTACGCGGAAAATAATGTCCTTTTCCCGTTCGGCTACGGTCTTACGTTTTCCGAGATCGTCTGCACGGATATTTACTATAAGAATAACACGGCGTTTGTCACTGCGGAAAATAACGGGAAGCGCGATACCGAAGACGTTATCGAGCTTTACATAAAGGACTACGGAGAAAACGCCGTGCCAAACCACAGTCTCTGCGGCTTTGAGAGGGTATTTCTTAAAGCGGGGGAAAAAACGCATCTGGAAATTCCCGTTTCGGAAAGAGCGTTTACCTCCGTGAACGAAAAAGGCGAAAGAAATACCTTCGGCAGCAGATTTACTCTTTACGCGGGAACATCACAGCCCGACAGCCTCAGTGAAAAACTTACGGGCGCAAAATGCGCGTCGGTTGACGTGATCTTATAATATCCGCGAGCTTTTTGAAAGAAGGGCGGCTTATGAACAGTCCGGATTATTCGAGACTTTGGCTTTGTTACAGAGAAATCGGGAGTTCTTCGGAAAAAATTGCGATCACAGCGGCGGATTCGGAAAAATCTTCCGCAAAGACGGCATTTGTTGAATTAAAACTCGCTTTATCCCGCTTTTTAAGGAAATAAAATCTCGGCGGAAGAAAAGGACTGCTCCTATTCGGTAAAGCTTTCGGTTTCGCCCGGCCTTAAGGGGAAGAAAAATTTATTGAGCGAATACGGCAATGCTTTGCTCTGTATCGCTTTAATGGAGGTTATTTATAATGTTGGCATTAAAAAAATTATTTACGGATGGATGGGTATTTCAGCATGACGTTAAAAATCTTCTGGCGGGATTTGCCGTTCCCGGAAAAACCGTCTCGGTTTCTCTTACGCAAAACGGAGAAGAGGTCTTCAAAGGAATGAAAGCAGCCGACAGAAACGGCAGCTGGTCTATCCCCATTCCGCCGTTCAAGGGAAGCTTGGATCCGTTTACTCTGCACGTTTCCTGCAAAAACGAGGAAATTACCGTAAATGACATCTATTCGGGAGAATTATTCCATATAAGCGGCCAGTCCAATATGGAACTTCCCATGCGCCGTACAAAAGACCCGTTCGGAGATAATGCTCCGTTTAAGGATTATCCGTATATCCGTGAATACAGAACGGAGATATCATGCTGCTTCGACCCTTCGGCAAGATCGGAGGAATTCGCCGGCGGCATATGGAAAAAAGCCGTTGGCGAGGATATCCTTGACATGAGCGCGGTGGGATATTATTTTGCTGTTGAAATATATGAAAGACTTCATATTCCCGTGGGGCTTATGAATACCTCGGCGGGCGGTGCGTCTATTGAAAGCTTCATGCCGTATGATATGCTGAAAAAATACGAGATACACGATGAGTTCTTAAAGGAAGCGGCAGTGGGGGGCTATCTCGAAAGTAAATCGGCTGAGGACTTAAAACGCGAAGAAAAGTGGACAGAGGCTCTCGGTACGGAGGATTTCGGACTCGAACCGACTCCCGAAATGAAAGACTGCGTAGTTCCGTGCAGCACCGACGATATAGAAGAGCTTCGCGGTTTTTCGGGCAGAGTTTACTTTTTCAGAGTGTTCATGCTTCCCGACAGCTTTCCGAGTGACAACGCAGAGCTTATTCTCGGAACTGTAACCGACAGCGGCGCGGTTTATCTGAACGGCGCAAAGATCGGAGAAACGGAAAATATGTATCCGCCGAGATATTATCCTATCGAAAAGGGACTTCTCCGAAACGGCATTAATACCATCGCCGTGAGAGTTGACATTAAATACGGCAAAGGGGGATTCGCAAAAGGAAAAAGATATTGCATAAGATCGGGAAACAGAATCATAGAGCTTAGCGGCAACTGGAAATACGCCATTGCGGCAAAGGCTTCGGCTCTTGAACCGTCTGTGTTCTTCCAAAGTATGCCTATGGCACTTTTCTCCGATATGTTTTCTCCCGCTATGAGAATAAGATACAAGGCACTTGTATGGTATCAGGGAGAAACAAACTGCGGCAGAGCGGATTTATATAAGCGGATGTTCTCGGATCTCGTTTCGTATTACCGATCGGAAAGCGGATATGACATACCCGTTATCTATACGCAGCTCTGCGGGTACGACGGTATGCTCGGAAAAGATGATCCGTCGGATTCATGGGCAAAATTCAGACAGGCACAGCTTGACTGTCTCGACGTCAGAAGAACGGCTATGGCTGTGACTGTCGATCTCGGAGAGTATAACGATCTTCACCCCAAAAACAAAAAAGAAGTCGGACGAAGGCTTGCTTACTGCGCGGGAGGGCTTCTCTACGGCGATGAAACGATATTTGTAAAGTGTAAGAGCGCAATCAGGGACGATGAAAATATTATCCTTTCATTCAATGGGAATGTGTATCTCAAAAACATTGAATATTCGGAGTTTGAAGCTGTATTTGAGGACGGAATATACAGATGCTCCCTCGGCGAAAAAGAGCTTTGCGGAAACAGCGTTACTTTAAAATGCGCTCACGCGGGAAATCCGAAGTTCGTAAGATACGCATGGAAAAACAGCCCGAAGATACTTAATCTCTTCGATCTCAGACTTGTTCCCGTATCCCCGTTTGAAGTAGAAGTTAAGTAAATTTTGAAAAACACAGACGGGATCTTATCAAAAATCACAGTGAAAATAAAATCCGGGCAAAAGTCTCAAATCCTGTTCGGATGCTGAACAGGATTTGAAAAAGCGCAATTTATGGTCAGTTGTTTACGTTTTCAACAGAAAAAAAAGCAAAAATCGAATGGTAATCTATGCGAAAATGATGTAAAATGATAGTGGGGAAGAAGAACAAAATACGGTGAAAAGACGTTCGCGGTCCGCCATGAAACGACTTTGAGTACATATGTTCTTGACGGCGACGGAATCGGTTTTCCCCCGCGTGACGAAAAATTTCGGACGGTTTGTCCGCAGATAATTGTCTGCGGACACAGGTTCGTTATTTAAAATATTATTTTAAGGAGCAAAGAATATGAAAATCAATAAGTTTATGCGTACTGTCGCGTCTGTCGGCATTTCCGCGGCCGCTCTTTCGGCAGCCGGAATCTGCGCTTCCGCAGACGTCATTGATTTCGAGGACGGCAATTTCGATTTTGCCACCATGAAAACAGATGACGGCGGAGATGCTACCGTTCTTTCCGTAGAGGATTTCAACGGCTCGAAGCAGCTGAAGGTAGATGTTCAGGACAAGACCCTTATTCCCAAATTGCAGTTTGACCTCAACTCTATGGTAGGCACGGACAATCTTTCCGATGTCGATATTATCCAGATGGAGGTTACGGTTGTTTCCAAGGACGGAACAACGCCTCCGGGCTGGATAGGCGGTGCTATCGGCACATCCGGCGGAGATGATTCTCCCTCTTGGGGTCAGTCCGAATATGACGGCGGCGAGTATGAAAATCCAGTTGCGGAAACCATTCTCGTTGAGAGAAAATTCCTCCTTCCCTCTCAGAAGCTTGTAAGCGGCACAGAGGGAACAACGGCTCTTCTCATGAGATGGGCTTGCGACGTTGACTACTATATGTACGTGGATAACATAAAATTCCTCGATTCCGACGGAAACGAGATGGCTCTTAACGTAGGCGGCGCGGCTGTCTCCGCAGAGGCTCCCGCTGAAGCAGAAGCTGCGGCAGAGACAGACGCTCCCGCAGAAACAGACGCTCCCGCAGAAGCAGACGCACCCGCAGAAGCAGCTCCCGCTTCCGATAACACAACGGATTCAACGAATACAGGAAATGTTCCCGCTACCGTTCTCGCCGCTGTTTCAGCTCTCGCGGTTGCCGCAGCCGTTACGGCTCGCAAGAAGAAGTAAGCTTACTTATTTCGGATTTATTCCCTGAAAATATCCGGCTGCTCCAGCCGGATATTTTTTAAATATGAACATACAAAAGCTGAAAAATATGCCCGGAAAGAAGTTTTTGAGAGATCCTGCGGATATTCCCGTATCATATCCATATCCTTACGGTGTGAAGCCGAACGATGCTTATTTCAGAGTAACGGGTTATAAAAAACCGTACCTCATTTATCATGAGTTACGGTTTTTTTACTAAAATTTTCCGCCGCGCTTCTGATTGGATTTTGCTTCTTTTAAAAGCCCGTAAGCTTTATCGACTGCGTCCTTAAGGTCGTAGCTGTCCGCGCAGGTACATTCCACAAGACCTATTGACATAGTTATGAGATATGGCTTTCCCGAATTGAAATTAAGCGACTGGATAATATCTTTTTTCCTTTTTTGAATCTCGCTTATGCTTCCCGTGTCGTCCATCGGAGCGCGAACCGCGAATTCATCGCCGTTCATTCTGCCTACCACGGCTTTTTCGCCGAATATTTTTTTAAGACATTCTCCGAGAGATTTCAGCGAAAAGTCTCCTTCTTCATGACCGTAGCGTTCGTTTACCATTTTCAGGTCGTTCATATCGGCGTAGCAGACGATATATTTTATTCCCTCGTTTTCAGAGTCGGTCACGAGTTTGCCCGCTTCGTTATAGAAGCCTCCGGGATTATACAGCTCCGTAAGCTCGTCATAGCAAGATATGTCTTTCAGCGCAAGGTTCTTATGATGAAGCTCTATGAAAGCCTTTTCCTGTTTGCTGCGGTAATAAAGCACCTTTACAACGGAACTGAGCTGATAGCTGACAAGCTCTATCTCATCGAAGAAATCGGGTGAATCGGGTTCGCAGAGTATCATTCCGTACTGGAACGACGCGGAGAACAGATCTACCGCGACAAGAGTATGCCGTCTGTTACTGAGAACATACTCGTTATGGAAAACATCCTCCGCAGATACCTTTTGCTCGTCCTTGGGCACCGTATAAGTATCTTCTCCGTAGGCGTAGCCCATGAAAAGCCACTGACAGTCCGAGGGGAAGATCTCCTTGAAGCTGTATCTTACAGGCTCGCTGAGGATATATGTGAACGAAGTGCTTGCTCCGATAAGAGCAAGACGCCGCAGCATTCTCGCGTAGCTGTCCTGAAGATTATCCGTTACCATAAGGGTATCTCTTATGAAAAGATTGTCGTTATGTACCTTTTCGGTGTGTCTTCTTTCAAGATTATGGTATTCGGCGGCGATATCGAGAGAAAATCTCTTATAGAAATAATTATAGAGTCTTTGGAGATACTCCGCGTTTTCCTTGGGAGCGATCCTCGCAAAATATCCGAATCCGCTGTCTATGACGTTCTGCACGTTTGTGATATTGTCGACGATACCCGCAGTCTGATTGAAAAAGATATCCGTATTGTTTACCGCAGCGGAAAAATCATTTTCGTCCGTTATTTTATTCACGAAGCTTTCTCTTATTTCGCTTATCAGCTCGTATGCTTTTTTTATTCTTTCCTCGGAAACGTCCTCTTTATTTCCGTGACCGAAGAAAAGAGAGAATTTTTCAGCAAATTCATCCGCGTCCTCCGAGAAAACATCGGCGTTGTCCTTTTCCGTTTCGGACTGACCGAAGCAGGACTGTCTGGGAATGAATTCCGTCGGAAGAAGATGCGTTCCCGAAGCCTCGCCGTTAAGGAAGCTTACCGCTCTTTCCATTGCGGCCTCGCCGAGCTTGAACGCGTCGGCTCTTACCGAAGCAAGCGGAGGCTCAAGCTTTTCGGCAAAGGGAAGATCGTCGAAACCCACGACGGACATATCGATTCCGATATGCTTGTTATGCCTGCGGAGTACCTCATAAACCGAAGTTGCTATGATATCGTTCGCGCAGACTATGGCATCGAGTTCGGGATTGAGGATAATAAGCTGTTCCGCTTCGGTGGTAACGTTGTCGGAGAGGTCGCAGGAGACGCAATAGCTTTCCTTAAATTCAAGACCGTTATTTTCAAGTGCCTCCCGGTAAGCCTTGTATCTTTCGGCGCACTCAAAGTTTTCGAGGTCGCCGACCATCATTCCGATATGTTTTCTGCCCTGTTTTTTTGCAAGATTATCCACTGCCTGCATAACGCCCGAACGGTTATCGTAAAGGAGGCAGTCATAACCCGCAACCATTGACGAAAGGCTCAGAACAGGAGTATTTCCGAAGTATTCGAGCATTTTCTGCCGCTGTTCATTGTTAAGAACGTGCGCTATCGTTCCCACCGCCACGATAAGGTAATCGAATTTCGCCGCCGAAGCGTAAGCGAAAAGAGCGTTATGCTGATATTCATATTTACTGTCCGTATTCTGGGAATAGATATCTTTTCCCACATATTTTCCCGGAAAAATCACCAGATTTGCATTAAGGCGTTCAGCCGCTTTCATGGCGCCCACAGCCAGTCTTCTGCTGTAAGAATCCGTGAGGTCGGCGACCGCAAGTCCGATATTATAAATTCCCTTTTCCATAATACACACTCCCCTTTAATATTATCGGGATAATACTGCTGCTCACAATAATTATATCATAAGCCGGATAAAAATTCAATACATAATTAAAAAAATTTATTGTTTTCCAAAATATGAACGAAAGTTCTTGGAGTTGGTTTTTCCGATAACTTGCCCGAAACAGAAACGGAAAATGATTCCCCCGCGTTTTGCAACTTAGTGTAAAATATTAGTAGGCAAAGCAGAAAAAAAGGTGGCAGCCAAAAGAGGCTGCCGCCGAGGTCACAAAGTGCTAAATTGTAATTGGGGGAAAAATCCGCAGACTTGACAAATAATAAAAATGGTGATATAATATAATTCGGAGTATTGCAGATAATGGTGCAGTCTTTGAAAGCATACAGCAAAAAGCCTGTTGAGGATACGGGAAACGGCATTTGTTTAAGGGATGATCAGAATGGTGAAAAAGGAAACATTTAATGTACTGCCTGTATTGTTCATGATATATATCGTAATTACCTTATGTTCTCTGGGTATAGTCCTGACTCTTGTAGCAGTCACTCCGCGCGGCACAGCGGATACGGATTATATTTCTTTCGGTGATTCGTGGCTGTCAGAGGACGGTGATTTTGTTGATCTTGAAAATATGGTTTATTCGGCTAAAGTGCATAAGACTCTGCCTGTTATCAATTCGGACTGCGTGATTTTCATGAGAGCAAAAAATTTGAATGTTCGCGTAATGATAGACGGGCAGGAGATATCTTCCGACTATGAAATTACACTGGCTGAAAGCTTCGGATACAAAACGCCGGGAACCTATTTTCTGACAGTCCCTTTGATGCGCGAATACAGCGGCAAGGAGCTTGTTCTCGATATAGAATGTCCGTATGAGGACAACAGCAGCAATATCAAAAGTATGTATATAGGCAGTGCGGAGTCGATCATGGCGTCTGAGGTAAAGTCGAAGCTCCCGGGCTTCGTAATCAGTTCGCTGCTCTCTTTTTTAGGCATATTGTTTTTGATAATATCCGTGCCGCTTAAGAAATATGATAACAACGTAAGCAGTCTGGCCAATCTGGGACTGTTTTCGCTGATGGCGGGCATATGGGCAACTACTGAGACAAAGCTTCTGCAGCTTTTAATAGGGCATACAGCCATAATCCACATGGTAACGGGGCTGACACTGATGCTTATCGCGCCGCCGCTGTTTATATTTTTTAAATCCCGATATAAGGGTATGTCCAGATGGAGTGCGCTTATAATCTGCACTATATTTCCGATATGCTATTTAGCGTCTATAGCACTGCATTTCTTCCGTATAAAGGATATGCATGAAAATCTCTGGCTGGCTCACATCGGTCTTGGAACGGGTGTAATATTCGCACTGATACAGGCGTTTCAGACCGCGAGGGAACGCAGGTTCAAAGACCCTGTATTTCTGGGACTGCTCGGCATTGCCTGCTGCAGCGGATTAGACATTGTATTATATTATTTTCAGATAACGTCTGATAACTCAACATTTGTCCGCATAGGCGCACTGTGTTATATAGCGTTTTTAGGCGTACAGATACTTGGAGACTACGCGAAGGTATATCAGCAGGGCAAGCAGGCGGAGCTTATATATCGTCTGGCATATGAAGATCTTCTCACGGGTATGTTTAACCGCAACTCTTTCATGGATGATCTGAAGGATATAAACGGTAAGATTCAGGAAAATCAAGGCCGTATAATTGCGATTTTTGATGTCAACTGCCTGAAATACATAAATGACCGGTTCGGTCATAATATGGGGGATGCGGTGCTTAAAGAAGGCGCGGATCTCGTAAAGGAGTATTTTGGCGATATAGCTAAATGTTACAGGACAGGAGGGGATGAGTTCGCTATTATTTGCAACAACTCTTCTGTTACCGCCGCTGAAATGGAGCTGCGCCATATGAAATTTGAGGAGCATATAAAGCAGAGAAATCAAAAAGACGACCCCGACAGACCTTATCCGCTGTATGTAGCCTTTGGCTTCGCGGCTATAAATGGAAATGAAAATTCCGCAAAAGAAGCGATGAACGTAGCGGATCAGCGTATGTATCGCAACAAAAAGCAGATTAAGGACGCATTGAAACTAGTTAACGCGGATTATGTACGCGTATGATTTGCAGAGCGTTTTATGAGCGGACGCGCAAGTGAACAGACCGCATACAGTTCACTAAAAAAGAAAAAAGTTTCGCTGTGGTGACCTGACACAAAAAAACGCCCTGACTGTTACGGGCTTTAAGGCACCACTGCACAGTTGACAAAATGAGCTAAAAGTGATATAACCCGACTTTCACACCTGAAACAGGATAACCACGTATGTGCGCGGTTTGCTTGTTTTGGGTGTAAAAGTCGGGTTATATCACACTCTTCTATTGATTTCAAGAGGAATTTATATAATTAAAAAAGTTTTGTTTGTATTCAAGCTTTATTCACAAATGTCATAAATTCTTCATTATTGAATTATATTGAAGTTCATAAAAAAGGAGCGTTCCTCGCCGTATCTGCGGTTTTTGAAAAAATATCTATTGACCCGACTTTTACTTGACAGTTACTTTTGCGGTAAAATTATTGACAAATCGTTATGAAAATGATATAATGATAAAAATATCTTTGTATTGGAAGGCAAAAAAATGGATAATTCAAAATCAACCGCTCTTGTCGAAAATATAGAAAAGGTGATCGTCGGAAAACATAACTCGATCTTTCTCGTGACGGCAGCTATGCTTGCGGGCGGTCATGTGCTTATCGAAGACGTTCCCGGAGTAGGAAAAACTCAGCTTGCCTCGTCGCTCGCCAAATCCGTAAACGGGGATTTTAACCGTATTCAACTGACACCCGATATAATGCCCTCCGATATAGTCGGTTTCTCTATGATAAACCGCGAGACAAATGAGTTTGAATACCGTAAGGGCGCGGCGTTTTGTAATTTTCTGCTGGCCGATGAAATAAACCGTGCTTCTCCAAAGGCTCAGTCCGCGCTTCTTGAGGCTATGGAAGAACATCAGGTCAGCCTTGACGGAAAAACTTACGTTCTTCCCTCTCCGTTTATGGTAATGGCAACGCAGAATCCGGTTGAAACTTACGGAACATATCACCTCCCCGAAGCTCAGATGGACCGCTTTATAATGAAAATAAGCATGGGCTACCCCTCCCCAGAGGAAGAACTCAGTATCCTCTCGCGTACAGAAAGCGATAACCCCGTAAAGGCGATAGGCGCGGTGATCTCTACGGTGGACGTGCGCAATATGCAGGAGGAAGTCAAAAAGATCCGCTGCGCCCAAAGCATAAGATCGTATATAGTTTCCATAGTAAACGCAACAAGACATAACGATAGAATAAAGCTCGGCGCAAGTCCGCGCGGAAGTATAGCGCTCGTAAAGATCTCAAAGGCGTGCGCATATCTTAACGGACGGGATTATATTATCCCTGAAGATATAAAATACTGCGCGTCATCTGTGCTTGCTCACAGGCTTATGCTCTCGCCGAAGGGGAAATCCGAGTGCGAAAACGGAGAAAATGTCGTAAACAAGATACTTGCGGAGATCCCCGTGCCGCAAATCACCAATGCGTAAAGCAGATAAAGCGCGCAGATCCGCAGAAGGAAAGGGACACTTCAGCTTCACTGCCGCGCTTTTCTTCACAGCGGCTTTCGGATTGTTTTTGAGCGGTACGATAGGCTGGTTCTTTTTTACGGTAATGCTTCTTTTGCCTTTGGTTTCGATCCTGCTTTCGGTTTTCGCCGAAAAGAAGCTCCAAGTAAAACTATCTGTTTCCGATACAAGACTTTACAAGCATGAAAAAACAGATTTAAAGATCACGGTCATCAACGATTTCTTTCTGCCGTCTCCTCCCGTGAAAATATTATTTGAGGAAAACGAAGTGCTCTCATGTGACGAGGATAAGCTTATATGCGAAATATCCGCCATGCCGCGCTCCCGTGAGGAGATAACTGTCCCGTTTACCGCAAAAATGTGGTATCCTACGGAAATAAAGGTCAAAGACGCTAACATTTCGGATTATATAGGAGTCTGTACAGTGGGAAAAGTGCTGTTCCGAAAAGATAATCTTGAGATAGATATAATTCCCGATATTAAAGATGTTCCCGCGGCGGGCGGGATTATTAAAAGCATAAGCACGGCTTCGGGCAGCGACGACAGCGAAGATTCAAGCGATACCCGCGCTCCGGGCTTTACGGGAACTCCCGGCTTTGAACACCGCGAGTATGTTCCGGGCGATCCGATAAAACGAATCAACTGGAAAATGTCCTGCAAAAGAGATACGCTGATGATACGTCTTGACGAGGAACTTTTATCCTCAAGACATACGTTTATCCTCGACAGGGTGAACGCGGACAATAACCCCAAAAACGGCGAGATATGCGGAGAATATATGCTGGGTACTCTCTTGGCGGCCGTGAGATCGGGACTTAACGCGGAGGTCTGGTTTTATAAAAATGAATGGCAGTGCATTGAATTAACGGATGAAAACGATATTTCGGCGCTTAGATTCGCTCTTGCGGGTTATCGCTTCACCGATGACATACGTACCGAAAGAATACCTCTTGAGAAAATGGGCAAACACAGCAAAAAGAAGATCTCCGCTTTGATTTTCTTTTCGCCCTGCTTTGACAGATCAGCCGCCGCAGTAATCAAACCGGGTGCTGCCGACTCAAAAACCGATACTGCTGTGATCGCCGCAATAGCTTCGGCGGAGGACGGGGTAAACGCTTCGGGCGCATGGCTTATCTCGGAGGACGGTTCAGCCGAATTCATAAGATAAAGGAAGGGTATGATATCTTGTCGGATTCCTCTAATAAAATATACGGCTTGATAAAAAGCCGCATTGAATATGTTCTTCCTATTCTGCTGACGTTTTTTCTGAATGCGTCGATATACGGAATATACGGCGAGGGCTTTTTTTCGGTGTATAATTTTGTTTCCGCCGTTATCATAATTCTGATGTTTTTATACTTTGAATTTATGAAACGTCACAGAATAATAGGCTCGATGCTCTATTTCCTTATGGGGGTATTCTGCCTGTTTTTAATGGCGCGGTTTATTTTCAGCGACGAATGGAGCGGTTCGGGATTTATTACATGGTTCCAGTCGGGCGGCACGGAAAGAACGGGAAATCCGTCTTATTTTCTGGCGCTTGTTTCATCGTTTCCCTTTTTTTTAAGCTCGGTCGTATATTATTTCACCGTAATTTTGTACCGGCCGTCGTTTCTCATGCTGGGAAGTCTTGTTCCGTGCGCGATATACGTAAAAACCGTCACCAATATGAGTACATTCTATCTTGTCTGCATAGCGGGACTGAACGCGGCGATTTACGTGTCATTTTCGGGGAGATCGTCGGGGAGCGGAGGAGAAAAATCCGTAAGAGGCGAAGGAGCGCGGTTTCTTTCCGCGATCATTGTGACATCTGTTACTTTACTTGCCGCTTCGGTAATCCCGAAACAGGGAGAGGCAAAGTATTACGATCTTTTTGAACAGAAATTCATGATGGGCGGATCCTCGTCAAACGGTGTGTCAAAGACTCTTTCGGAACATTCGGGAAACGCGGGAGAGTTCCGCGATTACGACTCCACTCCGCTTTTCAACGTTTACGCCGAGGATCTCATGTATTTCAGACGACAGAATTTCGATATATATTCGCCTGAGGAGCATTGCTGGTATCCTCTCGAAGAATTTTCCTCAAGCTATTCGGAGGACGCGGCGGATTCTTTGCGGCAAAGAGAATTCGTAAACCATGACGATATGCTCGAAGCAATGAAAAAAGGAGCGGAGCTTGACGAAGAATTAAAAGAAAAAACTCCGCAAAAAATTCTTTCCCTTGACAAAACGGGAGAGAAAGCCTCTCTTGCAACGGTTTCTCCCATAGGCTTCACTACCCTGTATAAAATATCTCCCCTCAGAAGCTATGATATAACGCCGGATCAATCTATTCTTATAAATCCTCATAAGGAGCTTATCACAAGCGACGCGGCGGCTGATTCCTACAGCTTTCATTATTACAGCGAAAACAGTGCGGAGGATATCTGGATAGAAAACGGCGGAGCGGATTTTTCATCTGACGAGGCTTATGAAGAATACCTTAACGGGCTTATCTCGGTTCTTTCCGAAAACGGCGAAAACAAACTTTTAAAAACAGCCGAAGCTTTTAAGTATGATTATGATTACGCGAAACGCTATCATGCCGCATTTGAAGAAAATAACTCTCAGATCCCATCCGACCTTAAAGAGCTTGCCGAAGAACTGACAAGCGGTCTTGACAGCGATTATCAAAAAGCGGAAGCACTTGAAGATTTCTTCCAAGATAATTTCACCTATGACCTTGACTATATCCCGCCATCGGGAAACAACACGGCAAGCTATTTCGTGTTTGAAAGCAGAAGAGGCACCTGCTCGGATTTTGCTACGGCTTATACTCTTATGGCTCGAAGCGTCGGACTTATCGTACGCTATACCGAAGGCTTCTCTCCCGATATCACATCGGAGAAGAACACGTATATTATCCGTGCGGCAGGTTCTCACGCATATCCCGAGGTTTATATAAGAAATACAGGTTGGAAAATATACGAGCCTACCGTTGCGGCGGCTTACAGCATAAACGGGGGAATGAGGACAAATAACGCAGGAAACGATTTTACTGTAAATACCGATATCCTTATAACAGTTATACTGACCTTATGCGGAGTTTTTGCCGTTTTGTCGGCGGTATATTTTCTGATGCCTCTCGCAAAATACTTTTACGATGAGATCAGAATAAGAAAGGGCGGGACGTTTTCCGTTATTCTTATATACAGAAGAATGACGGAAAAAATCGAAAGGAAAGACAGACAATACAAAAACAAAACCGTGAATATGACTCCAACGGAGATCTGTGCAAAAATAAAGGAGTTGTTTGATTTTAACGCGGATGAATTCATAAAGATATATCATGAAGCTGTTTTCGGAGAGATCGTTCCCGACGAAAAATCATCGGAAAAAGCCGCACAGATATATAAGGAATTCAATAAAGCGGCAAAGGAGAAAAAAAATAATGCAAACGGAAGAAAAAAAATGTCCGATATATAAAAAATGCGCGAATATGATTGCCGGCTGTGAATTGAGGCAGCAGATCTGCGCAGTGAAAGAGAATGTGTGATAGCAGAAAATATTAAACAACTTAAATTACCGCAAAAATTATTGCGGTAGATATGGCAGCATGGTCGCTTCTGTAAAATGAAGTAAAACAATAAAAGGAGATGTAGTTATGTTTAGTTTGTTTAAAAAGAAACCGAAACCCGATCCTGTCAGTGAAGAAAAAACGGTCACCGACCCTTTTGAGGAAATAAGTGAGGAGCAGATAAATTCGTTTATCGAGCTGCTGAGAACACAGACTGTGCGCGATTCCGTCGAGATAACGTTGGGCGACGAGCCTGTCGGAATATTTGACAGCAAGCTGGGCGGAATTCCATATATTGCGCATGGCGCGTCAGTGCCGGAGGACTCTCATGGCAGACAACTCCGGCTGATAGCGCAGATAAGGCTTGCCGAGCTACCCGATGGCTCACCGCTTTCCTGCCTTTCGTCAGAAGGAATGCTGCAATTCTG
>CAZCUQ010000036.1:0-15846 GCA_964501705.1 uncultured Ruminococcus sp.
TGTCACAATTATGCTTGGTCGATAGTTATTTTTACACTTATTACAAAAATAATTCTTTTTCCTATTTCTGTAAAAACTCAGAAAAATTCGGCGGCAATGGCTGCTTTTTCTCCGAAGCTTGAGGCTATCAAGAAAAAATACGCAAATAATCCTCAGAAAATGCAGGAGGCTCAGATGGAGCTTTATGAACAGGAAAATATTAATCCTATGTCCTCCTGTCTCCCGATGATAATTCAGCTCCTTATTGTTTACGGAGTTCTCGACGTTGTTTACCGTCCCATAACTCATATTCTCAGACTCGGCAATGACGTTATAGATAAGGCCACCGATATTTGCAGGGGGCTTGAACAGTTTCAGAATAATTCTTCCTTTGAAAACAGACCCGAGCTTTATATCTTGCAGACTATAAAAAACCCCGAATATGCGGAGCTTTTTATGAATCTTCCCGATAATTTCTATCAGAAAGTCAGCAATTTAAATATTACGCTCTTCGGAACTGTAGATCTCGGAAGCATTCCTACTCTTCATCCCGACGTATGGAATGCGAGCGCTGTGGGTCTTGCAATTATTCCCATTCTTTCGGGTGTATTTCAGCTGATTTTTTCTATCTACTCCAATTCGAGACAAAAAAAATTAAATCCCGAAGCGGCTAAGCAGATGGGCGGCATGAATATCATGCTCTATACCATGCCTATCATTTCTGTTGTATTCACATTTTCTTTCCCCGCGGGCGTCGGTTTCTACTGGGCGATGTCTTCGCTTTTCAGCTTGTTTTCGACAATAATCCTTAATAAAATATATACCCCCGAATACGTTTCGAAGCTTATCGAAAAGGACAAGCTTAAAAATAAAAAAAAGAAAAAATCGGGAATGATGGAGCGCTACCGACTGATGATGGAAGAACAAAACGGAAATGTACGTTCTTCGGGAAATATCGTTTCTTCAAAATCCTCCGATGACGAAGATTCTTCAATCAATCTTTCAAAATCTCAGCAGAAAGAAATGGAAAGAAAGCTTATCGCCGAAAAAAGAAAAAAAATCGAGGAAAAATATAATGACGATTACGAGGGTCTGACCGAAAAAGAAATCAAACTTATCGAAGAGGCAAGAATAAGACAGGCTCGAAAATACGGTGATAATTAACGGAAAAAGTAAATTAATCCGAAAGGAGTTCGTATATTATGAAAAAGGAATTTATCGCAAAAACTGTGGAAGAGGCTAAGGCTTTGGCTTCGGAAGATTTTGGCGTTTCAGAGGATAAAATATCATTTGAGATTCTCGAAGAACCTAAAAAGGGCTTTCTCGGAATAGGTGCGTCGGAGGCGAGAATTTCTGCGGAATATACTATGTCAAAGGCTGAGATCGCCGCCGATTATATTAAAAAAATTATCGGTGAAATGGGTATAGAAGGTGAACTCAACATCACCGAAAATGAAGACGGCGCCGTTATCGATATCATCGGCGATACAACCGGAGCCGTTATAGGAAGAAGAGGCGAAACTCTCGATGCTATTCAATATCTCGCTTCTATGTGCGCCAACAGAGGAGACAAGGAATATTACCGCATTACCGTTGATTCCTGCGGTTATCGCGAAAAAAGAAAGGTTATCCTTGAAGAGCTTGCGGCAAAAATTTCCAGATCTGTCCTTAAATCCGGCAGGTCAAGCACTCTTGAACCTATGAATCCTTATGAGAGAAGAATTATCCATTCCGCTGTCTCCGAAATTGAAGGAGTTACCTCTAAAAGTATCGGCGAGGAACCTTACAGAAGAGTCGTTATCTCATCCATAAACCCCAGACCCGAAAGAAAATTTGACGACAGAAGAGGCAGCCGCAGAAGTAAAAACGGTAAATACGGCAGAGATCGCAAACCTGAATATAAACCTCATTCAATGGATCTTATGAAAACTTCCTTTGAAAAGGATTATAAAAAACCTAAGCCTGAGGACAGTGAGCTTTATTCGGGTGACCTTTACGGTAAAATCGATATATAAATCTTTTGGCTGCTGCACGAATGCGGCAGCCCTTTTTAGTATTAAATGTTTTAACTTGAAATTAACGGAGATTAAATATGAATGATTTTGAAACAATTGCGGCAATTTCAACTCCGCGTGCGGTAGGGGGAATATCCGTTATACGTATTTCGGGTGAAAATGCTCTGAGTATTGCGGATGTGATCTTTGTTCCCGTTTCAGATAAAAAAAAGCCGTCTGAAATGAATGGTTACTCATGTGAGTATGGATATTATGTCGATGATAAAGAAAATATAATCGATGACGGAATAGTTACCGTTTTTAAAAATCCCAGATCGTTTACGGGTGAGAACGTAGCCGAGCTTTCCTGCCACGGCGGAATATTTGTTACTGAAAAACTCCTCGAACGCGTTTTTCAGTGCGGAGCCGTTCCCGCTTCTGAGGGCGAATTTACCAAAAGAGCTTTTTTAAACGGAAAAATGTCTCTTACCGAAGCGGAGGCTGTTATGGATATTATTTCGGCGGACGGTGAAGGTTATCATAAATACGCCGAGTCATTGAAGAACGGAAGTCTTTTTCGGAAAACCAATGAAATATCCGCCGAGATCCTTCATATCCTTGGAGAGATTGCCGCCTGGGTCGATTATCCTGAAGAAGATATCCCGGATATCTCCCCGGAAAATCTGATTGTTTCCCTTGAAAATATTCTGTCGGAAATTGACAGCATAAGAAAAACATATTCGTTCGGAAAAATTCTCCGCGAGGGTGTGGATACCGTTATTTGCGGAAAACCAAATGTCGGAAAAAGTACTCTTATGAATCTCCTCGCAGGAAGCGAACGGAGCATTGTTACAAGTACAGCAGGCACTACCCGCGATATAGTTGAGGAATCTGTGCGTGTGGGGGATATCGTTCTCCGTCTTTCGGATACCGCAGGAATCCGTGAAACAGATGATGAGGTTGAAAGAATCGGCGTCTCGCGAGCTGTCGGAAAAATTAAATCATCCTCTCTCTGCATTGCTGTTTTTGATAACTCAAGAGAATTTGAGAAAGCTGATGAGGATATTATTAATTACTCCTCCTTATGCCGTACTTCACTTGCGGTAATTAATAAATGCGATATGGATAATCTTCTTGATAAATCAAAAATTTCCGCAAATTTTAAAAATATTATTGAAATCTCAGCAAAGGACAAAAACAGTATCTTTATAATACAAAATGTATTAAATAGTATTTTTATTAATAACTGTATAAAAGATGACTTTATTATGATAAATGACCGACAGAAACTCTGTATTGACAATTCCGCAAATTGTATCAGTGATGCTGTTTGTGCGCTGAAATCCGGAGTAACTCTCGACGCTGTGAATATTATTCTCGATGAGGCGGAAGGGTTTCTTCTTGAACTAAACGGTGAAAAAACTTCCGATGCGGTTATTAATGAGGTTTTTTCAAGATTCTGTGTGGGAAAATAAATTGTTCCACGTGAAACAAAGGATATGATCTTATGAATACTTACATTATGGGAGAATTCGACATTGCTGTTATCGGCGCTGGTCACGCGGGAGTCGAGGCTGCTCTTGCTTCGGCGAGACTCGGCGCAAAAACCGCGCTCTTTACCATAACTCTCGACGGAATTGCAAATATGCCGTGCAATCCGTCTATCGGAGGAACCGCTAAGGGTCACCTTGTCCGTGAAATTGACGCTCTTGGCGGTGAAATGGGTAAGGCGGCGGATAAGTGCTTTCTCCAGAGCAGAATGCTTAATAAGGGAAAGGGTCCCGCTGTTCACAGTCTCCGTGTTCAGGCAGACAGGGTTATGTATCACAACCATATGAAAAAAATATGTGAAGAACAAGATAATCTTCATATTATTCAGGCTGAAATTGTTGACATCAGTGTCGAAAACAGTCGGGTAAGATCTGTTGTGACAAGACTTGGAGCGGAATATCTCGTTAAATGCGCTGTTATCTGTACAGGAACATATCTTAAAGGAATTATTCATGTAGGTGAAGTTTCCTATGAATCAGGCCCCGATTCGACAGTTCCCGCGAATTATCTTTCTGAGAATCTTCGCAGGATCGGCGTTACCCTCAGAAGATTCAAGACGGGTACTCCGTCAAGAGTTCACAAAAGAAGTATTGATTTCAGTGTTCTCGAAGAACAGAGGGGTGATGACTATATTCAGCCTTTCTCCTTTGAAAACAACAACAGTTCCATGAGAAACATTGTATCATGCTATATTGCTTACACAAATGAGGAAACTCATCGGATAATAAGAGAAAACATAGGACGTTCTCCTTTATATTCGGGCAGAATTCATGCGGTAGGTCCGAGATATTGTCCCTCAATTGAAGATAAAATAATGCGTTTTCCCGATAGAGAACGCCACCAGCTTTTTGTTGAGCCTATGGGACTTTCTACCGATGAATACTATTTGCAAGGTATGAGTTCGTCTCTTCCCGAGGATGTTCAGATTGCTTTTCTTCGCTCTATCAGAGGTCTTGAACACGTTGAAATAATGCGTAATGCTTACGCTATTGAATATGACTGCTGCGACCCGCAGGAGCTTCGGCATACTCTCGAATTTAAGAAAATACAGGGTCTTTACGGCGCAGGTCAGTTTAACGGGACTTCAGGCTATGAAGAAGCTGCCGCTCAGGGCCTTGTCGCGGGAATCAATGCGGCAAGAAAAATTAAAAATTTCGAGGAAATTACTCTTTCCCGTTCGTCGTCATATATCGGAACTCTTATCGATGATCTCGTTATAAAGGGAGTAACTGATCCATACAGAATGATGACATCCCGAAGTGAGTACAGGCTTATTCTGAGGCAGGATAATGCCGATGAAAGACTTACTCCTCTAGGTCATGAAATAGGACTCATCTCGGATGAAAGATACGAAAAATTTCTTGCTAAGGAAGAACTAATTAAAAAAGAAATAGTTCGTGTGAAAAAAACTGCTGTTTCCGTGAGTGATTCTCTTAACAAGAAGCTTATAGATAAAGGGACATCTCCAATTGAACATACAGTAAAAATGGATGAACTTATCAGGCGTCCTCAAATTTGTTATGACGACCTCGCCGAATTCGATAAAGAAAGAGATGACCTTCCATATGAAGTAAAAGAGCAGGTAGAATTGAAAATTGAATATGACGGCTATATCGGGAGACAACTCATGGAAGTTGAACACGTTAAAAAGCTTGAAGAAAAACAATTGCCGTCTCCCTTTAATTATAATGAGATCAGAGGATTAAGTCTTGAGGCTACAGAAAAATTAAATAAGGTTCAGCCTGAAAATATAGGTCAGGCAGGAAGAATTTCGGGAGTTTCGCCTGCTGATATAAGTATCCTGATAATATGGATTGCGTCGCGCAGAAAGCGTGAAAGAGGTGAGAATGATGATAATTCCGAAAAATGATTTTATAGAGCTTTTTTCTGATTATGGATTGACTGTTACCGATGAAATGTATGAAAGATTCTCCAAATACTCCGAGAAATTGGTTCTATGGAACGAAAAAGTAAATCTGACCGCCATAACTGATCCTGAAGGAATAACAGTAAAGCATTTTCTTGATTCTCTGCTTATATTTAAGTACGCTGATATTCCTTTGAATTCTTCTGTGATTGATATCGGATCGGGCGCCGGTTTTCCCGGAATACCAATGAAGATTTTTAGAAGTGATTTAGATATTACTCTGCTTGACAGTTTGAACAAACGAATTAATTTTCTTCTTGATGTTTCACGTGAAACAAATCTTTCTGTGAAATGTATTCATTTGAGAGCTGAGGACGGAGGAAAAAAATCCGAGTTTCGTGAGAAATTTGATTTTTCTGTTGCTCGCGCTGTTGCGGCTATGCCTGTTCTCTGCGAATATACTCTTCCTTTTGTGAAAGTCGGCGGTGAATTTATTGCTCTGAAAGGACAAAATGAAAATATAAATGATGCGTATAACGCTGTTAAAATTCTTGGCGGGGAAATTTCAGACATTGTTAAATACGAATTAAACGGTGAAAAAAGAACGATTTGCAAAGTGCGAAAAATATCGCAGACTCCGCCAAAATATCCGAGAAACAGCGCTCACATATTAAAGAAAAAACTGTAATAATATCCGTTTTGCGGCAATAAATTGTATTATTGTCGCAAAGCGTTTCTTTTTTTTTGTTTACCGCAGGAATATTTTGTGATAAAATTATAATGTAAATATAGTCAACGACATTAAAAATTTGACTTGAAGTCAAGCAAAAATTTGCATATATGATTTTTGCGCAGACTGAAAGCACAAATTTTAATGTCGTTGACTATAAAAGAAAGGAGAGATAAATATGAGCATTCCCTTACTGTATAAAGAAAAAGTTGTAGGTAAAATTATCGATATCCCTGTCGATAAGATCCACCCAAACAGAAATCAACCGAGAAGATATTTCGATGAGGATGAAATATCTTCTCTCGCGCAAAGCATTTCCGAAAACGGAATAATTCAGCCTATCACTGTCAGAGACGATGGAACATCTTATGAGATAGTTGCAGGAGAACGACGCTTCCGTGCAGCAATTATTGTCGGGTACGAATGTATTCCCTGTATAATACTTGACGTAAGCGACTGTGAATCCGCTGTAATGGCATTGGTCGAAAATATTCAAAGAAAAAACTTAAATTGCTTCGACGAGGCCGAAGCAATAAGAAAAATGATTGACGGCTACGGTATTACTCAGGAAGAAGCCGCTAAAAAACTGGGAAAAAATCAGTCAACTATTGCAAATAAGCTCAGACTCTTAAAAATCAATGAAGAAGAAAGAAAAAAAATATCGGAATACAAACTTTCAGAGCGTCATGCAAGGGCATTACTCAAAATAGATGAATCCTTACTCAGAGATTCCGTTATTGAAGTGATTCACGAAAAAAATCTTACTGTTGAGAATACGGAAAAATATATTGACCGTGTGCTTCGGGATAAGGATAAAGAAAAAGCATATAAGCGCAGAGGAAATCTTTTCAGACACCTGAGTCTTTTTTCAAATTCAATCAACCGCGCCGTTACAATTATGGAGTCGGCAGGTGTCAACTGTGAAACCAGTAAAGTAAAAGGAGATGGATATGTTGAGTTCAGAGTAAAAATTTCAACTGATAAGCTGTCGGAATAATCTTTGTATAAATGTTTCATGTGGAACACTGATATTTTATGTATTTTACCGTTGCCTTATGTTTTTTTATGTGATATAATTAATCTGTAGTAAAATTTATTGGAAAGGAGAAACATATGGCAATTGTTATTACCGTTGCAAACAAAAAAGGCGGAGTAGGAAAGTCAACAACAGTGGTTAATCTTTCTGCTGCTTTGGGAGCAAAAGGACAAAAGGTTCTTGTAATTGATACGGATCCGCAGGGAAATGCAACAAGCGGTCTCGGAATAATTAAAAAATCAGTTGATGTTTCGATTTATGATGTTATTATCGGCGAGAAAAAAATTAATGAGTCGATTATTGAAACACAATTCGATAATCTGTCAGTCATCCCGTCAAATAATGATCTTTCCGGCGCTGATGTTGAGCTTGTTGATATGGAAAATAGAGCAAACAGACTTAAAATGCAGCTGCTTGCCGTGAAGGAGGATTATGATTTTATTATAATTGATTCTCCGCCGTCAACTTCACTGACAACGCTTAATTCACTTGCTGCCTGCGACTCTGTGCTTATTCCTATGCAATGTGAATATTACTCTCTTGAAGGACTTAGTCAGGTCATGGATTTTATTCACAGTGTAAAAAACACATACAATCCGGGTATTGATATTGAAGGAATTTTATTTACAATGTATGATACACGACTTAATCTTACAAATCAGGTTGTCGATGAAGTCAGAAAACATTTTCCCACAAAAACATTTAAAACGGAAATTCCTAAAAACGTTCGTCTTTCGGAAGCACCAAGTTTCGGGAAACCTGTAATGTACTATGACAAATTTTCCAAAGGTGCTTCGGCATACGACAAGCTTGCCAAAGAAATTCTTGATAAACACGGATTAAAGGTAAAGAAAAAATCGCTTAAATCAAAAATAATTAAGAAAGGATAATAACTATGGCAAAAAGATCTTCTCTCGGAAGAGGAATGGCTGCCGTTTTTGAGGATAATACCACTGAAAGCAAAGAATCAATTACAAAAGCAAGACTTACTGATATTGAGCCGAATAAAAACCAGCCCAGAAAGAAGTTTGACGATGCGGAAATTCAAGCGCTTGCGGATTCAATTCTTGAACATGGAGTTATTCAGCCGATAATTGTTCGTCCTTTGCCCGATGAACGATATCAGATCGTAGCGGGTGAACGAAGATGGCGGGCATGCAAAATGGCGGGTCTTACAGAAATTCCGATTATCGTACGCGAGCTTACCGATGCCGACACTGCTAAAATTGCTCTGATTGAAAATATTCAGCGTTCCGACTTGAATCCTGTTGAAGAGGCGGCAGCATATAAGCAGCTTATTGATCAATTTGGGATGACTCAGGATGAAGTAGCAAAAATGGTTGGAAAATCGCGTTCTGTAATTGCCAATTCCGTCAGACTTCTCAATCTTCCCGATGAGATTCAGGATATGCTTAAAAACGACAGACTTTCCGTAGGTCATGCAAAAGCTCTTGTTGGAGTTGATGATGTTGATTTCATGATTGAGATGGCAAGGAAAGCAGCGGATGGTTTGCTGACCGTCAGAAATGTTGAAAAGCTTGTTTCGGATCATGAGTTTTTATCAGATTATCAGAAAATAGATTTTTCCGAAAAAACTCGCAAGGACAATAATTATTATAAGGAAATGGAACTTGCTCTTGCGGATCAGCTAAAAAGAAAAGTTAAAATAAGTGTCGGCAATGACGGCAAAGGAACAATCAGTATAGATTTTTTTGACAGAAACGATCTCGAAGAGATATCAAATGCACTTTCAATATTGTAGTTCATGTCGAAAAATGTTCCATGTGAAACATTATAATGAAAAAAGGAGTTTTTAAAATGATAGATATTAAATTTTTGAGAGAAAATCCGGATGCAGTAAAGGAAAATATCAGAAAAAAGTTTCAAGACAGTAAACTTCCTCTTGTTGATGAAGTAATTGAACTTGATAAAAAAGTAAGAAATGCCAAGAGTGAAGGAGACGATTTAAGAGCGTCAAGAAATAAGCTTTCAAAACAAATCGGAGGGCTTATGGCGCAAGGTAAAAAAGAAGAAGCTGACGCAGTAAAAAAGCAGGTATCCGAAAATTCTGCGAGACTTGAAGAACTTGAAAAAATCGAAGAGGAACTCGGCGAAGAGATAAAAAAGAGAATGATGATAATTCCGAACATCATTGACCCGACTGTACCGATAGGCAGGGATGACAGTGAAAATGTTGAAATAGAAAGATTTGGCGAACCTATTGTTCCTGATTTTGAGATTCCTTATCATACGGAAATTATGGAAAAGCTCAACGGAATTGATCTTGATGCCGCGAGAAGAGTGGCGGGGAATGGTTTTTATTATCTTATGGGAGATATTGCGAGACTTCATTCTTCTGTTATAGCGTATGCGAGAGATTTTATGATAAATCGCGGATTCACATATTGCGTTCCCCCGTTTATGATAAGAAGCGCAGTTGTTGACGGTGTAATGAGTTTTGCGGAAATGGATGCAATGATGTATAAAATTGAGGGTGAGGATCTTTATCTCATAGGAACATCCGAACATTCGATGATCGGAAAATACATCGATACAATAATTTCGGAGGAAACTCTTCCTCATACGCTTACAAGTTATTCTCCATGCTTCAGAAAGGAAAAGGGAGCACACGGAATTGAAGAAAGGGGCGTTTACAGAATCCATCAGTTTGAAAAGCAGGAAATGATTGTTGTCTGCAAGCCCGAAGACAGTAAAATGTGGTTTGATAAGCTCTGGAAAAACACTGTCGATTTATTCCGTTCCATGGATATTCCTGTAAGGACGATAGAATGTTGCTCCGGAGATCTTGCGGATCTTAAAGTTAAAAGCTATGATGTTGAAGCGTGGTCACCCAGGCAAAAGAAATATTTTGAAGTAGGCTCATGCTCAAATCTCGGTGATGCTCAGGCAAGAAGGCTTAAAATAAGAGTTACGGGAAAAGACGGAAAATATTTTGCTCATACTTTTAATATTACTGTAGTGGCACCACCGAGAATGTTGATTGCATTTCTTGAGAATAATCTTAATGAAGACGGTTCAATAAGGATTCCCGAGGTATTAAGACCATATATGGGTGGTATAGACATTATAAAGGTTAAATAAAAAATCCCGCGAAGTTTTTCACTTCGCGGGATTTTTACTGCTTGTTTTTAAGTTTAAAGAAAAACTCTCTGAACTTTTCCGCTTCGGATTTTTCATCTTCCGCTGTTGTTTCTTCATTTTCATCAGATGTTACGGATTCCGCTTCAGTTTCTGCTGATTTTGCGGTTTCGGATACATTTTCTTCGGTGTTATCATTGACAGATTCAGTTATTGTTGTTTTCTCTGATTTTTCATTGACATCCGCGTTTTCTTCCGCAGGAGCCTCAACTGTCATATAGTTATAAATTTCATTAAGAACCTTTTTATATGCTGCCGATGAAAGATGAATTCCGTCCCCGCCGTCATTTTCGGAAGCGAGATATCCGCTGTTGTTTGTCAGACAATCGTGAACATTTATAAAATCAATATAATCTGTATTATCGCAGGTTTCTTTCATTTTTTTATTGTATGTATTAATTCTGTTGTTTCCATCGTTGTTGATATTCCATTTGTGCGTACTGGCCATCGGGGACATAGATACGATATGAATTTTGCTGTCAGGCGAAACCTCAAGGTAATCGGCAGCAATGTTTTTCATATTTTCCGCAAATTTCTCATCGCTTATGCAAAGGAGATCATTCATTCCCATCCAAATAAAAATATCATCGGGTTGATAATATTCAACAATTTCCAAGGCACTCATTTCCGCTGTTGAATTATTTTTATACTGAAAGGTATAATTATCAATACTTCTTGAAGCAACGTTTCCTCTGGCGGCAACATGTTCCGTATCGAGAAAACCTCCGTATACTTTAAGACCGCTGCAAATAGAATCTCCGACAAAAAGGCTGTCGGAAAAGAAATCAAGATAATTATTGTTAAGACTTTTCTTACTTGATTTTTCATACGACGCGGAAGTGTTTTCGGAATTTTCTTTGGTTTCTGCGGTTGTAACCACAGTTTCCGTTGCGGAAGAGATTACGGATATTTCAGGAACAGAAGTAACCGATTCTATTGTTTCAAAAGGAATCTCGGATTCTGAAACTGATAATATTTCGGTTTTTGATTCTTCAGCCGACTCAGAAGCCGCTGCCTTTCTTTCGGAAATGGTATCTTTTGAATCCAAAGATTGCACATCGGAAATTGACTCTTTTGTAATTTCTAATGTTTCGGGAATTTCTGAATTTTCCGAAATGGTTGTTTCATATGAAACGAAATTTTCATTCACAGGTTCTTCAGCAGCTTGAGCGCAGCTGCTGAGCATTGCGGATGCAAGAAAAGCGGAAGTGATAATATTTAATTTTTTCATAGCGGCAGATCCTTTTTTCACAGAATTGTTTTAAGCTGCATATCATTTATTTTCTATTATATTATACTATAAAAGCATTGAAATGTCAAGGAATAATGAAACAAATTAAATCTAAACAAGAGAGATTATTCACAAAAAAAGGCGGAATATATTTTCCGCCGAAGAAATCTGAATTTTATATCTGAGCCGAGTAATTCGGAGCTTCCTTTGTAATATAAATATCGTGGGGATGAGATTCTTTCAGTCCTGCGCCTGTGATCCTTACAAATCTTGATTTTTCGTGAAGAGTTTTTATATCCACACAGCCGCAGTAACCCATGCCGGACCGTATTCCGCCGACAAGCTGGAATATCGTGTCGGAGAGAGTTCCCTTGTACGGGACGCGTCCCTCTACGCCTTCGGGAACGAGCTTTTTAGCGCCTTCCTGAAAATATCTGTCTTTAGAGCCGCATTCCATTGCTCCGAGAGATCCCATTCCTCTGTATACCTTGAATGAACGTCCCTGATATATTTCGGTTGCACCCGGAGCTTCATCGCAACCGGCAAGAAGAGAACCGAGCATTACAACATCAGCACCTGCAGCGAGAGCCTTAACTATATCGCCGGAATATTTGATTCCTCCGTCCGCTATAACGGGAATGTCGTACTTTTCAGCAATGCACGCGGCGTCATAAACAGCGGTTATCTGAGGAACGCCGATACCCGCGACAACTCTTGTCGTACAAATTGAGCCGGGACCTATTCCGACTTTAATGCAGTCCGCGCCTGCTTTTATAAGATCCTCGGCAGCTTCAGCGGTGGCGATATTTCCCGCAATAAGCGCAATATCGGGATATTTATTCTTGATCATATCAACGCATTTCATGATATTTGCGCTGTGTCCGTGAGCGGAATCAAGAACAAGAACATCCGCCTGTGCATCTTTTAAAGCGCCTGCTCTGTCAAGAACATCAGCTGTTACGCCAATAGCCGCTCCGCAGAGAAGTCTGCCGCTTTTGTCTCTCGAAGAATTCGGATACTGAACGGCTTTTTCAATATCCTTTATCGTTATAAGTCCTTTAAGAGTACCGTCTTCATCGATAAGAGGAAGTTTTTCGATTTTATGCTTCATAAGTATTTTCTGAGCGCCGTTAAGATCTGTTCCGACAGGAGCCGTAATGAGATTATCTTTAGTCATCACTTCGGAAATCGTAATGTTGTAATCGGTTAAAAACCTGAGATCACGGTTAGTGAGAATTCCCACGAGCTTACCCTTTTCGTCAACGATGGGAACTCCTGAGATCCTGTATTTGCCCATAAGCTTGTCCGCGTCGGCAACGGTTTTGTCGGCAGTTAAAGAAAAAGGATTGACTATAACGCCGTTTTCGGAGCGTTTAACCTTGTCAACCTCTTCGCATTGCTTATCAATGGTCATATTTTTGTGAATAATGCCGATTCCGCCCTCGCGTGACATAGCGATAGCCATTTTGGATTCCGTAACGGTATCCATGGCGGAAGTCATGATAGGAGTATTAAGATAAATATCCTTAGCCAGTCTTGTCCTCAAATTGATCATGTTAGGGGTTACGTCGGATTTTCCCGGTATGAGGAGTACGTCGTCGAATGTGAAGCCCTCTTTCCCGAACTTGTGGTCGAAATTGTTATCAAGCATACATCTTTCCTCCTATTTAATTAAACTTTGGATTATATTATTTAAATTATATTTTATACCTTTTTTTACATAATGTCAAGCACATTTTATGAATTTTGATGTAAAATTTTGTGCAGAACATCAATAAAATTTTGTTTATTATTCGTTGAAGAAAAAAGGTGATTTGATATAATATAGTCAACGACATTGAAATTTGTACTTTCAGCCTGCGCAAAAATCATATATGCAAATTTTTGCTTGACTTCAAGTCAAATTTCTAATGTCGCTGACTATAAAATAAATTACTGCATAATAAAGGAGCAAACAGTATGAACAGACAGGACTGTGTTTTATTGTTTCAAATTGAAAATTCGAGGGGAATTTTTATTTCACGAGGAACACTTTCGCACCGTGAGAATTAATTTCAGATGAGATTTTATCGGAGAAGGAAATCTTTTCTCCGGACCAAAGCTCCGTAACGGAAGAAACGGGAGTATTTATTTCCGCTTCTTCAAATTTCACGGTTATTTCAACATTTTTTTCCGAGGTGTTAAAGACTGCAATATACTGTCCTCCGCCGTCGCAAAACGCAGTCCAGACTATTCTTTCGGCGCCGTTTTCATCTCGTCTGTACAGCATATGAGCCGCGCGTGACTTACTGTGCATTTCAAGTATTTTTTCGTTTGTGAGAAGATTTAAGGTGAATTCATCACAAAGGGTAAGTTCACCGCCTATCATCAAAGGAGAACGCATAATGCACCATAGCGACATCATTGTATATTGTTCGTCCTTTGAAAATTTTGTGCGGTTATCTGTATTGTAATCTTGAAGTATCGCGCCCACGGGGAGCATATCCGCGTCGGGAAAATGTCCCGCGCCCGCATGAACGCACCATTTTTCCGCACGTTCAAACATAGCGTAGAGCGATTCCCAGTTATCCCAGAAATCATCGGTGATACGCCACATATTCGATATCTGCTTGTAGACCTCCGCTTTTTCAAGAAGAGCGGGTCCGGGGGAAAGACTTAATACCATATCTCTTTTGCAGGAATGAAGAGCCTGTGACAGCATGATAAGTTCAGTTTCTCTGTGAGGAAGCTCGCGACAGATATCATCGACTTTAACAAAATCAACTCCCCATGAAGCGTAAAGCTCGAATAAGCTGTCATAATATTCTCTTGCTCCATCCTTTGACGCGTCAGTGCCATACATATCTGTGTTCCAGGCGCAAATAGAATTTGTATCGGCAATATCACGCGCACATTTATCGGTTCCTTTGATTTTAGTATTTTTGTGAACAGCCTGACGTGGAATTCCTCTCATAATATGTATTCCGAATTTAAGTCCGAGGGAATGGATATAATTCGCAAGAGGCGCAAAGCCTTTTCCTCCCGCTGATGACGGAAAACGGTTTTCTGCGGGAACAAGCCGCGAATATTCATCCATGCAAAGTTCAGTAAAAGGGTGATATTCGTGATTTTTTGCAGTCGGCTCCGACCACTGGATATCGACAACGATATATTCATAGCCGTATTTTAAAAGATTTTTTGCGGCGTAATCGGCGTTTTTTCTTACTGTTTCTTCATTGACAGCCGCACCGTAGCAGTCCCAGCTGTTCCAGCCCATAGGAGATGTTTTTGCAATCATTTTTTTCCTCCGTAAAATATTATGAGAATATTATAGCATTTTTTATTATAAAATGCAATACGACAGAAAAAATATTTTAAACAAGAACAAAAAATGTTTCATGTGAAACATTTTGAGATATTATGACTAAAGAGCATGAAAAAAGGATATTATCGGAATCACCGTTAATATCCTTTTTTTCTTTTGGAGAAGATTATTTTGCTTTTGTTTCGATTTCTTCAATTATCTCAGAGAAAACCTCGTTCTTTGCTTTTACGCCGAGGTCTCCGTCCTTACGCGAACGAAGTGATACGGTTCCGTCATTAACTTCATTGTCGCCCACAATAAAGAAGTAGGGGATCTTTTCAAGCTGTGCCTGACGGATCTTGTAGCCGATCTTTTCGTTTCTGTTGTCAACAGTCACGCGCACACCCTTTTTGTGAAGCTCAGCCGCAAGATTTTCCCCGTATTCCTTTGCTCTGTCTGTTACGGGAAGAATTCTGATCTGTTCGGGAGCCATCCACATGGGAAGTGCTCCGCCGTATTTTTCGAGCAGATACGCAAGAGTTCTCTCGAAGCAGCCGAGACTTGTTCTGTGAATGATATACGGATTCTTTTTCTCGCCGTCTGTGTCAATATATTCCATTCCGAAGCGTTTTGCGAGGAGCATATCTATCTGAATCGTAACGAGAGTATCTTCTTTGCCGAATACATTTTTGTACTGGATATCAAGCTTCGGTCCGTAGAACGCTGCCTCGTCGATTCCGACAGTGTATTCAACTTTGAGGTCGTCAAGTATTTTTTTCATTACAGCCTGAGCAGTCTCCCATTGTTCCGCAGTGCCTTCATATTTATTTTTCGGATTCGCGGGATCCCACTGAGAGAATCTGAATGTGCAGTCCTCTAAAAGTCCGACTGTACCGAGGAAATATTTTGCAAGCTCAAGACAGCCGGCGAATTCCTCTTCAAGCTGTTCGGGGCGGAGAATGTAATGCCCTTCGGAGATCGTAAACTGACGTTCTCTTATGAGTCCGTGCATTTCG
>CAZCUQ010000037.1:0-15760 GCA_964501705.1 uncultured Ruminococcus sp.
CGGGCAATATCTACGGCAGACTTACAAATCCGACTCAGGATATATTTGAGCAGCGCATCGCAGCGCTTGAAGGCGGAACCGCCGCTCTTGCGGTCGCGTCGGGCGCGGCTGCCATAAGCTATACTATCCAGGCTCGTGCACACGAGGGAGAAAATATTGTGGCGGCAAAAACCATCTATGGCGGAACATATAATTATCTTGAACATACTCTTCCGGGCTTTGGCGTAACAACGACCTTTGTCGATCCCGATGAGGGCGTGAATGCGTTTGAAAAAGCGATAGCGCCGAATACAAAGGCGATATTAATCGAATCACTCGGAAACCCCCGTTCCAACATAATCGACATTGAGGCGCTTGCCGGGATCGCGCATAACCACGGTATTCCGCTTGTTGTTGACTCGACCTTTGCCACTCCGTATCTTTTAAGACCGATCGAATACGGCGCGGATATAGTAATACACAGCGCAACGAAATTCATCGGCGGTCACGGCACGGCTATAGGAGGCGTTATCGTAGACGGCGGCACATTCGACTGGAAAGCATCGGGAAGATATCCGTGGATATCGGAACCCAATCCGAGTTATCACAGCATTTCCTTTGCGGAGGCGGCGGGTCCCGCGGCATTTGTGACCTATATCAGAGCGATACTGCTCCGCGATACGGGCGCGACGCTTTCGCCGTTCCATGCGTTTTTATTCCTCCAAGGACTTGAAACGCTGTCATTGAGGGTCGAACGTCATGTTGAGAACGCACTGAAAATCGTGGAACATTTAAACGGACACCCGCAGGTGGAAGCGGTACATCATCCGTCGCTTGAAAGCGATCCGAGTCATGAACTGTATAAAAAGTATTTTCCGAAAGGAGCGGGTTCGATATTCACCTTTGAAATAAAGGGCGATGAAAAGACGGCGCAGAAGTTTATCGATAACCTTGCGATATTTTCGCTTCTTGCTAATGTCGCGGATGTCAAGTCGCTTGTTATCCATCCCGCAACGACCACACATTCGCAGTGCAGCGCGGAAGAGCTTGATGAGCAGGGCATAAAGCCGAACACCATAAGACTTTCCGTCGGTACGGAAAACATCAACGACCTGATCGAGGCACTTGACGACGCGTTTGAGGCTGTCAAATAATTTTTCCCATTGTAACATACGAAACCCGGAACCTGTTTTCGCAGGATGTGTGTGCGAATTTTCGCTCATATCCTGCGAAGACAGGTTCTGAAAATTTGTTTGCGCAAAACAGTACAATGCGCCGTCAGCCGAATTGGTGTTTTCCGAATGTGCGGTACGCAAAAAACACGCGGATACAGGAAACGGAAAGCGCAAAGATCGGAATAAAAACATACGGCAACACCTTTTGCGATGTTACGAACTATCCGATATAAGTATTTGCATTTTGTGAAAATCCGTGTTATAATCGTAGTAAAGGAAGATCGATTATTTTACCCAAATACGGAAAGGAAACATATATTATGAAAACACTTGAAAATGCGGTTTTTGACGAAGAAAGAGCCTTATACGGAAGCCGTGATATTACCGTCAGGAACTGCCGCTTTGACGGTCCCGCCGATGGCGAGAGCGCATTCAAGGAAAGCTCGGATATCACGGCTGAGAATTGCTTTTTTAATCTTCGCTATCCGTTCTGGCACGATGACGGTCTTAATATCACAAACTCCGAGATGACAAAGCTATGCCGCGCCGCACTGTGGTATTCGGTGAATATCGAGATTTCGGACACAAAAATGCACGGGATCAAGGCACTGCGCGAATGCAGAGATGTAACAATAAAAAACTGCGATATTATTTCCCCCGAATTCGGTTGGTCGGTAAAAAATATCACCATGGAAAACAGCACCGCGCAGAGTGAATATTTTATGATGCGTTCGGAAAATATTACTTTCAGGGACGTTGATTTCAAAGGCAAATATTCCTTCCAGTATATCAAAAACGCGGTATTTGAAAACTGTGTTTTCGATACAAAGGACGCTTTCTGGCACGGTGAAAACGTAACGGTCAGAGACAGCGTTGTCAGCGGTGAATACCTCGCATGGTACTCGGACGGACTTACTCTTGAGAACTGCAAAATCACCGGCACGCAGCCGCTGTGCTACTGCAAAAATCTTACGCTGAAAAACTGCGAAATGATCAATACCGATCTGTGCTTTGAAAAATCCGAGGTGAATGCCTGCATTAAAACTCATGTTGACAGCATTAAAAATCCTGGATCCGGCAGAATTTTTGTACCGGGCGTCGGCGAGATCATTCGTGATGATGAAAATTCTAAGGGAGAGATCCTCATTTGCAGTCTTTGCAAATGCTCCGCAAATGTGTGATCGTTTTTTATATTACCGGTCTGTCATAATTAAAATTCTTTTCGGAAAGAAGAACATTAAATTAAGAACGACTTACAAGCCGAAAATGTTACTTTTCCTTTGATTTAAAACACAGTGCCGTAAGAAGTCCGAATACTATCGCGGTCGTTATCCCCGCAGCGGCAGCCGAAAGACCTCCCGTAAATATTCCGATAAATCCGTGAGTATCCACAGCCTCCTTTACGCCGTTTGCAAGAACGTTTCCGAAGCCTGTAAGAGGAACCGTTGCGCCCGCGCCCGCAAATTCCGCAAGAGGATCGTAAAGTCCCAGCGCTCCGAGAACTACTCCCGCAACCACATACGTAACCAGTATCCTCGCAGGAGTTAATTTCGTGTAATCAATGAGAACTTCTCCTATGGCGCAGAAAAGTCCGCCTATGATAAACGCCCATAAATAATCCATAATATTACCTCTTTTTTACTTCAAGTTTTTTTCCGTCGTGCGAAATGTGAACGGCATGGGAAATTGACGGTATACTTTCCCCCTGCGACGTGAGAGTCGTTGACATGAGCGCTCCCGTCGCGCAGAAGAGAATATTGTTTATCTCGCCCGATTTTACCTTGTCAAGAAAATATCCGCACAGCACCGAAGCGCTGCACCCGCAGCCTGAGCCTCCCGCATGAACGTCCTGCTTGTTTATGTCGAAGATCATCGTCCCGCAGTCCTTATATACACGGGAAACATCAAATCCGTCCCTGCTGAGCAGCTCGATAAGAAGCGTTCCTCCCACGCGGCCGAGATCTCCGGTAATGATATAGTCAAAATCATCGGGGGTAAGTCCCGTGTCTGTGAGATATGTCCTGATGATATACTCCGCTGCGGGAGCCATTGCCGCACCCATGTTATTCGCGTCGGTAATGCCCATATCGATGATCTTTCCTATCGATACGCCCTTAATATACGGCGGGCGTTCGTTCTCGGAAATAACAGCCGCCCCCGCCGCCGTGCACGTCCACTGAGCGGTCGGAGTCCTCACCCCGCCGTAAGAAAGCGGAAAGCGGAACTGTCTTTCAGCTGCGCAGAAATGAGATGAGGTCGCGGCGATTATTTTTCCTCCCGCTCCCCCGTCGGTCATCAGCGATGAAAGCACAAGTCCTTCGCTCATGGTGGAGCAGGCTCCGTAAATGCAAAAGAGCGGAATATTAAGGTCGCGCAGTCCGAATGTCGTGGAACAGCATTGATTCTGGAGATCTCCCGCAAACATATAGTCAATATCGGTGTTTTTCAGCTTGCTTTTTTTAAGAGCGTGCCCGACAGTTCGGCGCATAAGCTCGCTTTCGGCTTTTTCCCATGTTTTCTGTCCGAAATATACGTCCTCGGAAACCTCGTCGAAATATTCCGCCAAGGGGCCTTCTCCTTCCTTGTCTCCGACTACCGCGGCGTAGCCGTATATTGTCGGAGGTTTTTCCGTTAAAATCGTATTTCTTGAAATTTTCAAAGGCATTTTTATCATCCTTTCATAATCGTAATTTCTGTAATAATAATATCTGCCGAAAATAAAAAAATATACGGAATGAAAAAGAATAAAAATTTTCTTCGCGTCAATACTTTTTTCGGAGGATATATGTTGTTATGGAAAAAAGGATAAAAATTTACGCTGTCGTGCTGTGCGCGCTTTTTCTGCTGCTTGCTGTCAGATTGTATCTTATTATAAACGATGAAGAAATAATAAACGCTTCCGGGACGAGAAGAAATTACACCGTGAGCGTTAAGATATCCGACGCTTTTATTTACGACAGAAATATGAAACCTCTCACAAACACGGAACAGAAATACTGCGCGGTCATAAATCCGAATATAATAAAACCCGAAGAAATTTATCCCTATCTTTCGGACAAGACGGATTTTCTTGCCGAAGCGGGCGAAGAAAAGCCTTTTGTCTGCGAGGTAAAAAGCGATAACGTCAGAAACGCGGATATTCCCGTTTTCAGATGTACGGAACATTTCTCCGACGAACAGAGTGCTGAACATATCATCGGCTACACATTCGACGGCGGAGGAAGCGGAGTTGAAGGTCTTTACTCCGATTTCATGAAAAGTCACGAAACGAGAGCTTATGTTTCGTACAGAATAAACGCTGCGGGAAACGTCCTGAGCGGAGCGGATATATCGATAGATCTCGGAGAAAACAACAGCGGCGGAGTGGTTCTTTCCATAGATAAAAATATCCAGAAAATATGTGAAAACGCCATGAGCCAAACGGAAAAGGGCGCCTGCGTAGTTATGGACGTTAAAACAGGTGATATTCTCGCGTCCGTCAGCCGTCCGTCATACGATATCAAATGCCCCGAAGAGTATCTTGACGACAAGGACGCTCCGTTTGTAAACCGCGTTTTTTCACCGTATAATGTCGGCTCGGTGTTTAAAACGGTGATCGCGGCGGCGGCTCTCGAATACGGCATTTCGGAGGATTTCACAATGAAATGCACGGGAAAGCTGAATGTGGGAACACAGGAATTCAACTGCCACTACTGGCCCGGTCACGGCAGTTTACAGATGAGAAAGGCAATGTCGGAAAGCTGCAATCCGTATTTTATCACTCTCGGAAGCAATATCCCCACGTCCTTTCTGTGCGACTTCATGAGAAAATGCGGCTTCGGCGAGGATTTGGATCTTGACGGATTATTCTGTGACGGAGGATATCTCCCGAATGAAACCGAGCTTGCGGTCAAAGCGGAAAAGGCAAATCTGTCCTTCGGGCAGGGAAAGCTTCTGTGTTCTCCTTTGCAGATATGCAGATTCATCTGCGCTGTCGCCAACGGCGGGCAGATGCCGAAACCGAGACTTATCTACGGAACGGTCGAAAAAGCCGATGAAATCATTTCTCCTGCGGTAACGCACACTGAAATTATGAAAAAAGAAACAGCGGATAAGCTTAAAAGCTTTATGTTCGATACTCTTTACAAGGCAAATTCAGCCGCCGTTCTCACAGAAACCGACGGCGGCGGAAAAACCTCGACCGCACAGACGGGAAAATTCAATGAGGACGGCTCCGAAATGCTCACATGCTGGTTCGCGGGATTCTTCCCCTATGAAAATCCGGAGTACGCAGCCGTTATCACGGTTGAAAACGGAGTTACGGGAAATCTTACCTGCGGTCCCATATTCAAGGAGATCGCGGAAAATATTATGTGAATATTAAATTTCAGTAAAAAATTTGTTATTCCCTTGATTTTGCAAAAAATCCGATATATAATTGATTTAGCACTCAAAGATATTGAGTGCTAACAGTTTACATAAACAAGTGCTAAAAATTAAAGAGGAAGATGTAATTATGGCTGAAACAAAGGAATTTAAAGCGGAATCAAAACGTTTGCTCGACATGATGATCAACTCGATCTATACTCATAAGGAGATCTTTCTCCGCGAGCTTATTTCAAATTCAAGCGACGCTATCGACAAGCTTTATTTCAAATCGCTTACCGATGACAGCGTGGGACTTAACAAAGGGGATTTCAAAATTGAAATAATCCCCGACAAGGACGCAAATACTCTCACCGTAAAGGACAACGGCATCGGAATGACCTCCGACGAGCTGGAAAATAATCTCGGAATAATCGCGAACAGCGGCTCTTTCAAATTCAAGAACGAAAACGGCGAAGCAGGCGATGATGTTGATATCATCGGTCAGTTCGGAGTTGGCTTTTATTCCGCGTTCATGGTCGCGAAAAAGGTCACTGTACGCTCAAAGGCATTCGGCTCTGATGAAGCCTATGAATGGGTCTCGGAGGGTGCGGACGGTTATTCCGTCGAAAAATGCGGCAAGGAAAATGCCGGCACGGAAATCATCCTCACTATGAAGGACGACACCGAGGACGAAAAATACAGCGAATTCCTGACTGAATGGAGGATCAGGGAGCTTGTTAAAAAATACTCCGATTATATCCGCTTCCCCATCGCAATGAACGTCACCAAGAGAAAAAGAAAGGAAGACGCCAAGGAGGATGATTATTCCGACGCGGCATACGATTCTTACATTGAGGAAGAAACCTTAAACAGCATGGTTCCTATCTGGAGAAAGAACAAAAACGAGCTTACAGACGAGGATTACAACAAATTCTACTCGGAGAAATTCCACGATTACAGCGAACCTGTAAAACATATCCATGCGAAAAACGAAGGAAGCGTCACATATGACGCGCTTCTCTTCATTCCGTCAAAGCCTCCCTACGACTATTATACAAGAGATTACGAAAAGGGTCTTCAGCTTTATTCAAGCGGAGTGCTTATCATGGATAAATGCAAGGATCTTCTTCCCGATCATTTCTCGTTTGTGAAGGGGCTTGTGGATTCTGCTGATCTGTCGCTCAATATTTCCCGTGAAATGCTCCAGCACGACAGGCAGGTAAAGCAGATCGCAAAATCCATCGAAAAGACCATCAAGAACGAGCTTGCGAAAATGCTCCGCACCGAACGCGAAAAATATGAGGAGTTCTGGAAGAATTTCGGTATTCAGATAAAATTCGGCGTATATAACGGCTACGGAGCAAATAAGGAGCTTTTGCAGGAGCTTCTCATGTTCACCTCGTCAAGCGAGAAAAAGCTTGTTACTCTCGACGAATACGTCGGCAGAATGAAAGAAGAGCAGAAATATATCTACTATGCTTCGGGCGAGACGGTGGCAAAGATAGATTCCCTCCCCCAGACAGAGATCGTCAGGGACAAGGGCTACGAAATACTTTATCTTACCGATAACGTCGATGAATTCGCACTCAAAATTATGCAAAACTACAAGGACAAGGAATTCAAGAATATCTCCGAGGGCGACCTCGACATTAAATCCGAAGAAGAAAAGGCCGAAACAAAAAAGCTTGCCGAGGACAATAAGGATATGCTTGAATTTATCGGAAAGTCGCTTGACGGCAAGGTAAAATCCGCGAAGATATCCGAAAAACTAAAATCCCACCCCGTGTGCCTTTCAAACGAGGGAGAAATTTCCCTTGAAATGGAAAAGGTTTTGAATCAGATGCCGGAGGGTCAGAAGGTAACTGCCGAAAAGGTTCTTGAAATAAATCCCGATCACCCGATCTTTGAAAAGCTTAAATCACTTTACGGCAAGGACGACGAAAAACTCAAAAACTACGCGAATATTCTCTATAACGAGGCTCTTCTCATCGAGGGTATGCCGATAGAAAATCCCACGGAATTTGCAAACCTTGTCTGCGGGCTTATGACTGAATAAACAAACGGAAAAATCTTCCCCGATACTCTTTCGGGGAAGATTAAAATTTAAATATGAATAAAATATCAATAAAAAACAACACCTCAAAGGGAATATTATGTATCATTTCCGCAGCGTTTTTCTTTGCTCTGATGAATCTGTTCATCCGTCTTTCGGGAGATCTGCCGACCATGCAAAAATGCTTTTTCCGAAACGCCGTTGCTATGATAATATCCGTTGCGGCAATAATCAAAAACAAAGAAAGCTTTAAGCCGAAAAAAGGAAATTTCAAATACATTTTCCTGCGTGCGTTTTTCGGGAGTCTCGGATTATTCTGCAACTTTTACGCGATAGATCATATGAATATCTCGGACGCCTCGATGTTAAACAAGCTCTCCCCTTTTTTCGCGATAATTTTCTCCTGCTTTATACTGCACGAATACGCGGATAAGGTCGAATGGCTGCTTGTTCTGACAGCGTTTGCGGGAGCGCTTCTTGTCGTAAAGCCGGGGTTTTCCTCGGAATTTTTCTATGCCGCCATAGGAGTGCTCGGCGGACTGGGAGCGGGAATCGCATACACATTCGTGCGAAAGCTCGGCACACTCGGAGAAAACGGAAAGCTTATCGTACTGTTTTTCTCGGTTTTTTCCTGTGTGACGTGTATTCCTTTTATTATTGCCGACTACAAGCCCATGACGGGAAAGCAGCTTCTGTTTCTTCTGCTTACGGGAGCCGCCGCCGCAGGAGGGCAATTTTCCATAACAGCCGCATATACTTACGCTCCCGCGAAAGAAATATCCGTATTTGATTACAGTCAGGTCATTTTTGCCGCAATGCTCGGATTTGTTTTTCTCGGCGAAACTCCCGATTATCTCAGCGCGGCGGGCTATGTTGTGATAATAGCCGCTGCCGCCGCAAAATGGAAATACGGGATCTGTAAGGACAGGAAATCATCTTCGTAAGTCTTGGGGTACTCTTTAACTCACAAGTCGGTTTTCATTTGATGTTCGTCATATCTTTTCCGCGTCAAATGAAAAGCAGCTTGCAAAAGAAGGGCGGGACGGGGCGGGAAATTTATATGTATCCGTCGGAAAAACCGACGGATTTTTCCGATCAGAAATTGTTTTCGTTCTGCTGCTTCTTCTGCTGATTCTGCTGATTCTGCTGCTTATTCTGATTCTGCTGGTTCTGCTGTCTGTTCTGATTCTGCTGGTTCTGCTGTCTGTTCTGGTTTTGATTCTGATTGTTATTAAACTGATTATTCATTATTTTCATCTCCTTTACGGTATTATTATTTCAGGCTTGTTTAAAAATATACAGGAAATTTTTTATTGACAAAATTCGCCGCATATGTTATAATTTCAGAATAGCAGTATGTTCCCGAAACAGAAGGAGTAAAATATGAAAAACGAAGAACTTGAAATCTATAGGCAGATACACGATTTCATGGCACAAATTAAGGTTCTCAAGCCATGGGAATATATCCATAACAATATTCCCGTAATAATTAAAGGTTTTTTTCCGGAAGATATTTTTATTACCGTAATGGGAAACGGCGGCGAGGTAACGGGACTTATTATCTACCCGAACAAGTACGAATTCTTCAAGGCTTACTGTCAGTATAATCTAAGAGAAACAGGCATGATCGAAGCATTTATGTTCAACCATAATTCAATAGCCGTATTATGGGGTGATAAAAGCAACGTTTCCGACAACAACCTCGAACTGATAAAAAAACTCCGCCTTAAATTCAGAGGAAAGAATAACTGGCAGTATATAGAAAAATACGGAAATTACAAATATTATGCGTCCCTGACCGCCGAAGAGGCGGAAAAAACACGGAATATCCTTGAACTATTCCTGAAAGCGGCATTGAAGATCCAAGAAAACAGCGATTACATATACGCGGATGATTCCGCCGTGCTTGTCGAAAAAAATGACGACGGATCCGCTTCGTCAAGAGTAATCATGCTCGACCACGATAAAAACCTGGATTGTCTGCTCGTTCCGGTGCGTGATAATAAAAAAATACGAAGCATAAAAAAAATTAAAACAAAAAAATACTCGGCGGAGCTTAATATCTTTTACAGCGAGTTTCCGATTGATGACGATGACGATAATCTGCTTTTCCCCGGATTTTCCGTTATCGCCGACAGCGCAAGCGGCAAGGAACTCATGTTTGATGTGAACAATGATCCCGTTGTACCCGAAGAATTATTTTTGATTGAATCCGTGGCATATTTATGCGAGGAGCACGGAAAACCCGAAAAAATCACAGTATGCGACAAATACATTGAAATGACTCTCAGGGAATTCTGCAAAATGACGGGAATAACGCTTGAATACTCCGGATATCCTCTTTATAACGTGAACGAATGCTTTGACCAAAAAATGAATATAATGAACAGATTCTCCGAAGCGACATTGAAAAAGCTTCAATCCGAAAAGATACAATCGGAGGAAGATATTTTAAATATAATTACCGCAGCACTTGATGAAGAGGCCGCAAAAGCGGGAAGAGCTCAGATCACAATGTCAAGCGGAAAAAATCAGAAAAGTAAAAAGGGCGAAAAAAAGAAAAAATACGCGGATATGTCAATTAAGCTCTCCGTCTCGCTTGAAAAGGGGTTATATAAGCATTTCCTTGTTCCCGCGGGTATTTCTTTCGGAGAGCTTCACAGTATAATTCTCGACGCTTTCGGCTTCGACGACGATCATATGCATGAATTTTTCCTCGATAACATACCTTATTCCGAATCGGGACAGCTTACAAAAGGCTATGAGCAGAACGACAGCAGCTGCAATTATATTCTCGGAGACTATCTCAGCGAGGGAATGAAATTCCTGTTCTTATATGATTTCGGCGACGACTGGCGTTTTAACTGCAAGGTTCTCTCTGTCTCGGATACTCCCTGCAAAGACGCTATAATCGTAAAATCAGTCGGGAAAAACCCCGTGCAGTATCCCGATTACGATGAATGAAGAATAATGATATTTGTTAAATTTTTATGAATCTATTGACATCCGCTTCCTGCTGTGATATAATATATTAGTCAACAGGAAATGCTGGAATAGCTCAGTTGGTAGAGCAGCGCATTCGTAATGCGCAGGTCGCGTGTTCAAGTCACGTTTCCAGCTCGCGAAGCTGCGCCGTTTGGAATTATGCAACGGCGCAGCTTTTTTTACACTTTTTTTACGGCATCGACTTTTGCAAGCACAAAATATTAAAGATTTGTTAAAAAATTTTTTTGATACTTGACAGAATAATTTTATTGTTGTACAATAAAATAACAGAGGTGTTTAAAAACTTTTAAGGATTTGGAGGAAAAACTTTATGAAAATGAAAAAAATTATCGCTGTTGCGGCTTGTGCCGCTATTGCGGCAAGTATGCTCTCTGCCTGCGGAGATAACGGCGGCTCGGACTCTTCCGCTGACAACGGAGGAAACGCCGCCGACAACGGAGGAAGCTCCGCCGAAAGCGGCAAAGTGATGAAGTCTATCGCTGATATCGACACCGAGGCTTTGAAAGGCACTTCCATCACACTTTATACTCACGGCGGAAACAGAGTTCTCGGCGAAGAGAAAAAGGATGAAAACGGAAATACCTACCGTGACGAATCCTACGCTTACCTCAAGCATCTTGCGGAAAAATTTGAACAGGAATACGAGATTCATGTAGATCTTCAGGTAAACTCTACCGAAGACGATATCCGTCCTCTGCTCCAGACGCAGGATCCTTCTATCGATATTTTCACATCGCCCAACTTCTCGATCGAGGAATGGCAGCAGTACGCAATCCCGTACGGAACGCTTGACGAGGTTGAGGAGCTTTACGGCGAATACGCCGGCACAATGTATAACGACGGAACGAATGTTTATGCGCTTATGCCCGCAAAAACCTACAATAACGCCGTTGTCTACAACGAGGAGACAATTAAAAGTGTAGGCTATGACTCTATCCCCACTACTCAGGCTGAATTTGAATCGCTTTGCCAGGCACTCAGAGACGCGGGAATCGACCCCATCGCTATGCACAGAGTTGAAAACTGGCCTCTTTCCACTTTGAGAGACTTTGCGAACTATGTTGCGGGCTCCAACGACGCTTTCCCCGCAATGCTCAAATCCGACACTCCTTTCAGTGATTCCGAACCTATGGGCAAGACCATCAGAATGTACACCGACTGGAAAACAAAGGGATTCTTCGAGTCTGATATCTACACCGATTTCGGCGTTGCAATGGATGTTATCGGAAACGGCAAGGCGGGTATGATGCTCTTCGGAGCATGGGTCGTTCCTCAGATTCAGGGACGCTGCCCCGAAGGAACAGATCCTTCCGTTATTAAATTCGCTCCCGCTCCCGACTTCGGAAACGGTCAGTATGTAATGGCTGCCGCTGCCGATTCCTACGCTATCAGCAAGGGATGCGACAATGTGGACGCCGCAAGACTCTTTATCGAATATATTTCCGAGGACGCTCAGTATCTCGCGGACAGCGGATATATCGCAGCTAAGAAGGGCGTTGATCCTATCGTTCCCGATCTTTACAAGATCATCGATGATGCCGTTGAGGCGGGTACCTGCAAGGTTCTTTACTCATATGCTACCGATGATAACTCTATGAACAATGAAAACGTTCTTTCCGAAGCAGGACTTCTTGCTGATGAAAAGTATGCGGGAAATCTCTTCGATAAAATGGAAGTCGGTGCTACCGACTGGACTGCTTACGACGCACAGGTGGAGTCTCAGAACAAAGCCTATGTTGATGCAAGAGAAACTCTCGGCGTTTCATGGGTTGAATAATTCCTTAAAAATATCATAAAATAATTTTACCTCGGTAAACATTTCTTTAATCGTTCCGAAGTCCCCGACAGTACACGGGATTTCGGAACGAGTTTCCGGGGTATTCTTTTTGAAAGGGTGATTACGGAAAATGGCTCGATCTAAAATAAAGGATCTGAAATGGAATATGAGAGCCGCCGCACGCGACATAAAGGAAAACAAACGGCAGGGCGGAAAGATGAGCAATTCGCTTTCACGCACCATATTTATCGTTTCTTTTCTGCTGCTTCCGATGATACTTCTTATTCTTTTCAGTTATGTGCCGATCATCGGAAACATCTTTTTCAGCTTTACAGACTGGAAAGGCTTCGGTAATGAATTTAATTTTGTCGGTCTTCGCAATTACAAGAAAATATTCACAAATACCGAATATATTTCCATGTTCAAAAACTGCGGATGGTATTTTCTCGCGGCAATTCCTCAGCTTGTTTTCGCGTTTTTCCTTGCGATCGTCGTAAACGGAAAATTCAGAGGACTGAGCATTTTCAAGGGAATACTCATTATTCCCTATCTTCTCAACGGAGTTATCGTATCTACGATATTTATTATTTTCTTCCAGAATTCGGGAACGCTCAATACGATCCTCGAATCTCTCGGACTTATGGATTTCACGCATAAATGGCTTCAGGAACTGAATATCGTTAATCCCGCGGTGGCATCCGTAAGTATCTGGCGATATTACGGAATGAACTTCATAATGTTCTTCGGTGCTCTCCAGTCGATACCTACCGAACTTTACGAGGCGGCTGTTCTTGACGGGTGTACCAAAATGCAGGAAATCAGATATATTTCCATACCGTTTATCAAAAAGGTTCTTTTCATCAATATTATCATGAGTATTTCAGGCTCTATCCAGGTATTTGAAATTCCCTATATCATGCTCAACGGAAGCAACGGTACAGGTACGCCGGTTATTATGATCCAGCAGAGTATGTCCGAAAACAGAGCGGGCTTTGCGGCCGCACTCTCGGTTGTCGTTTTCGTGATCGTACTGATTGTCGTAAGTATTCAGAAAATGTTCGTAAAGGAGGAATGACGAATGATACACGAAAGCACCGCCTATAAGATAATCAGATACGTTTTTCTCGTTCTCGCGTCAATATTCGTATTGGTGCCGCTTGTTCCTCTGGTATTCATGGCGTTCAAAACGGGCGCGGAGTATTCGTCGACGACAGTTCTCACTCCTCCGCAGAACTGGTTCAATATGTACAATTTCAAGTACGCAATGGAAAAAGGAAATCTTATCAAAGCCTTTATAAACACAGCGATAATTCTTGTTATTTCTCTCGCGATTCAGGTCACGCTGACGGCAATGGTATCGTATGTCCTGCACAGATTCAATTTCCGGGGAAAAACAGCCGTCAAGCTGATGTTTACCCTCACCATGTTCATTCCGATAGTCGCGACGCAGAATATGGTTTTCAAGATGATGTACAAAGCAGGTCTTGTAAACACAATGGCAAGCGTTATTATTCTCTATTCGGGAGTCGGCATCGTCGGAATTTATATCATGCTCAATATGCTTGACACAATTTCAAAGGAACTTGATGAAGCGGCGCTTATTGACGGCGCATCGTATCCGTATACTTTTTTCAGAATAGTATTCCCGCTTCTGAAGCCCGCCTGCACAACGCTTATCATCTTAAACGGAATATCGCTTTACAACGACTTCTACATTCCGAACCTTTATCTCAACCGTGATGTGCAGACCTTCACCATAGCTCTGTATAAATTCTACGGTTCGATGGCAACGCCGTTTGAAATAGTGTCCGCCGCAATTCTCATCGGAATGGTGCCGATAATAATCGTATTTGTCTGCCTGCAAAAGTATATCTACAACGGACTTGCGGGTTCGGTAAAGATGTAATGAAGAAAAAGCTTGATCTGAGCGCAATAATGTCGGGTATCCATCTGGTTTTTGTGCTGAGTATCGTCTGCTTCGGAATAACTTATCTGACTCTGGGAATTCTTGCTCTGCCCGCGCTGACATCCGCATTCACTGCGGGCAGAGAAGTTTTTTACGGAGAATTCAATATTTATGACAGCGTGATCAAAAAATTTTTCTTCGGTATGAAAAAAGAAATGCGCATGATGAGATATTTTCCGCTCCAGCTTCTGATAATTCTTCAGACGGCGGGAATGTACGCTGTCGGCAGAGTAGGCATGAATATGCTTCTTGTTCCAATGCTGATATGCTCATCATTTATTTTGACTCTTCTTGTGTACATTATGGCGTATCACATTTTTTATTCGGAGCTTCCGAAAATAACGGTGGTTCTGATAGCTATGTTTTACCGTCTCCGCTATTTCCTGCTGATATGGGTGCTTATGATGCTTACGGCGATGTTTTTCGGCACGGTTTTCGCGGCGGTGCTCTTTTTTGCGGGAGCCGCGGCGGTATTTCTGCTCGAAGGAGCGGCAATGCTCGGTATCCTTGCTTTCAAAAGGCTTAAAAACGAACTTTCCGACGATGACAAAAAGCGTTTCGGAGAGGATATTCTTACAAGGATATAGACCGCTTGTCCTTAGGAAATTTTACTATAAACTTAATGATAGATCTGGTTGTTTTTTACTTGACACCTTTAACAAATTGAGTTATAATTTACTTGAAGCTAAAAAAAATATGAGAGGAGTAAATAGTGTGGTATTATATATTGTATATTTATGTGCACAAGGAGTATCTCTTTACTTTTTCCGGCAAAGTAAAAGGGCGTTTCGCAAAAACATCAGTCAAGAAGCACTGATTAACAGCGGAATTTTTATTGTTTTGTCTTTTCAGCTGATAGCAATGATTTTGTTGCATGTAGATTATTCAAAATATGATGCCGAAAGTTTAAGCATACTTTTTTCGTCAATTATACATTGGTCGGTGATAATTTCCGCTATAATAGTTTCGGTTGGTGTAATTATTTTATTTTTTAAATCCCGAGACGGCTATTTTCTCTGCCCGTTCGGATTGAATGTTTTATTTTTTTCGATCAGTATGGAAAATGCGGCAGGTGAATGGCAGGAAAGGACAGCTCTTCTGAACGCAACATATAAATTTTTTACATTTTATTTATTTATAGCTTTGTTAATGTTTACAATATCCGTTTTGAACTGCAATAAAAATACAAAAGGAGTAATTTTATATGAAAAAAAGTAAAATCTTAAGCATTATTACGGCTGTGGCTTGTTCTATGTGCTGCGCTGTCAGTGTTTCTGCTGATGTGTTGAATACAATTGACGATGAGAATGTAACAGTGATTCGTTCTGATTCAAAACCGACATTAACGATTGATGAGGGTTCGGAAGTATTGAGTAAGGAAATTTATAATAGTGATGTCGAATCATTTTGCAAAAGCTTTTTAGAAGAGTACTATAAAGAAATTTACTTAGAATCAT
>CAZCUQ010000038.1:0-15706 GCA_964501705.1 uncultured Ruminococcus sp.
ATCTATCTTATAGTCAACGACATTAAAAATCTGACTTGAAGTCAGGCAAAAATTTGCATATATGATTTTCGCGCAGACTGAAAGCACAAATTTTAATGTCGTTTACTATATAATCACAAAAAAAAGCGGAGAATTCATTATAAAAAAATTCTCGCCGTCATGTGACGGACGAGGAATTTTTTATTCCGTAATATGCTCATATCCCGCGTCGATAATGGAGCGCACATGACTGTCGGCGAGAGAGTAATAAACGACTTTCCCGTCGCGGCGGAATTTTACGAGACGATTCTGTTTGAGTACCTTCAGCTGATGAGAAATAGCGCTCTGCGTCATATTCAGGATACTTGCGATGTCGCATACGCACATTTCGCTTTCAAACAAAAGGAAAAGGATTTTTATTCTCGTTGCATCGCCGAAAACCTTGAAAAGCTCACACAGGTCGTAAAGCTCGCCGTCGTCAGGCATTATCTCGCTTATCCTTTTGATTATTTCGGGGTGCGGCATATTGCAGTCGCAGCCGGGAGTTTCGGAATTATCGTATCTCATTTATACCGCCTCGCTTATTTTAAACAATAGAAATATCTGAACAGGAATTTATCCTTTCCGCCGAGCTTACCGTAAATGGAATCCGCTATGGAAATGACTTTTTCAGCGGCTTTTTCCGCCTCATCCTTTTCGGGAGAAGTTCTGCCGAATTTTGATTTCAGAGCGGCTGAAAGGATAATTTCCGCATTTTCCGTTTCAAGCATTCTTCCCGCTCTTTCGGAGAAGGTCTCATAGCTTTCGTCTTTTGATTTGATTATTTTTTTATACGCGCACAGCTTGATGAAATATTTTCCCGCAGCGTATGATTTTTGTCTGTTGTTCTTTCCCCGAAGTTTTCGTTCGCGTGACTCGGATATTTTCATATATCTCACCGCGAAAAAGGAAAAAACAACAAGCAGTGCCGATAACGTGATAATTAAGGGAAGGGGATCAAATTTTTCCGCATAATCCGCATAATAAGTGACATCCTCTTCTCCTTCGCCGGATTTTTCCGTTTCTTCGGCGTATCTCTCCGGTTCGGTCACTGTTTCCGTTTCCGTTTTTTTCTCCGAGACCGATGTTTCGGCCGCTGCGGGATTATTGCCGGTGTCGGCGGGAACAGCGGGATTGTCCGTCAGTATAAGCTCGTTTGATTCTCCCGTTTCGGCGTAGCTTTCGGAAAAATCAATACTTTCCGTATATCCGGGAGTGACCTCGTAAGGCAGCCAGCCGTAACCGTCAAGATATATTTCTATCCACGCGTGCGCTCTTTCATCGGTGATATCGACCGCCGCAAGTTCGCCGTCTTTCTTGTCTGCGGGGAAATCCTCCGGCTTTATCACATAACCCTCGACATATCTTGCGGGGATACCTCTGTATCTGCACATGAGCGCCGCCGTTGTGGCAAAATGCGAACAGGAGCCTTTTCGGTTCTCGGTTATGAAATACTGCGCGAAATCTTCTCCGAACGGAGTTTTTCCCGCGTCAAGGCTGTATTCGCAGTTATTGCCGAGGTAGCTTCTGAGACTTACAAGTTCCGATTCGAGAGACTGTCTGTCGGCGGAGCCGTAGATATATTTTGCCGCCGTGAAGCTTTCGGGAATATCGAGATAATTATTATACACAAATTCTCTGTAAGCCTTTTCATCGGCGTTTCCGATAACGGAGGAAAAATCATTGAAGCGGATAAAACCGTATCTTTTTGCGGGAGTCACCCTGTAAGCCTTGAAGTACTCGTTTTCCTTTGCGGCAACTTTGTCGGAAGCAATTTCCGTTCCTGCCGCCGTATCGGAGGTGAGCGCATAGGGAATATATCCGTAGCTGCTGTTTGCGCCCATATTCTGAACGGTTATGCCTATCTCCTCGAAATATTCGCCTGTTACCTCACTGTATTTTTCAAGCGAATACCCGTCCAGAAACTGCGGGGACAAAAACGGAGTTTCAAAGCCTGAGATCACTTCATTCAAGTCCTGGGTCTGTTCGTCGGAAAGCTCCTCCCAGCTGTTTCCCGTATAGTTTGCGCCGATAAAGCCTTTAAGATACGTATTGTCCTGAGATTTCGGAAGAATTACCCTGAGCATGACGTTATCCGTAAATTCAATGCTGTCGGAGCGTCCGAGCAGTCCGTGGTTTATCGCTCCCGACGCGTCGCTGTCTGACGGCATGGATGCCGCAAGATCGTTTGTGAATTTCTTAAAGGAAAAGGTTCTCATATAATTGCTGAACTGCACTCGGAAATCGTTCATTTTATCGCTTCGTTCAAATCCGCTCAAAGTAACGTATCTGTCGCATAATAAAAAGCAGAAAAGAAAAATGACCGCTCCCATAAAAGCCGCCTGCGCAGAGGTTTTCGCGTAAACGGGAACTCTTCTGCTTTTTCCCGTAACGGGAAATTCGGAAACCTCCGCCGATATCGAAAAAACAAAAGCGCATATGACCATTGCCGCGTAAAAATAATCAGGCACCAGCCCAAAGTACAGCACAAACTCAAAGAGAGGAAAAATCGAAGCGAATACCATTATCACCGAGGTCCTGTATATCATGAACGTTCCCGCCGTGAGAGATATGAGCAGAGTCAGAGAGATAAAAAGCAAGCGCAGACCTTCCTGTGTCTCATCTCCCGTATATGCGGAAAGGTCGTAAAGATCCCATTCCTTATACTTTATTCCTATTTCCTCATAAAAAAGGTTAAAAGCAAGATAAAAGCCCGCAGCGATCTTTTCTCTGACCTTCAGAGCGAAAACTCCGATCAAAGCATAGGCTGAAATTATAAGAGCATTTCCGCCTTTTCGGGCAAAAGACGCGGCGGCGCATACAGCCGTCGGAAGAAGCGCGGTAAGGGCAATATCCGCCGTGCTTATCCTGTTCGGGAAAACGGCGGAAACAAAACACATCACCGCGCCGACGCTTCCGAGATACGCGGATATAGCGCGGAATATCCTCGGAAGAAAGCCTGTTTTCGCGTTTTTGTCAATATGAAGTCCAACGGAAAAATCGGTCATTTCACTTGACAGACAGATAAGTTTTCCTGAATTTTTTTTCTTCATTTCACGCATCCTGTTCATTGCACACTATCACGGTTTCTCTTGCCGCATAGGCAAGACGGAGTTTATCGGCGGCGGGAGTGTTTTTATCCGCCGTCACGAGGACTATTTTATCGTAACGTTTATTTTTCGGGTTTGACGCTATCTCGTCAAGAGAACTGTTTTCCCCGTAAATTCCCTCAATGCACTCCGAAAAATTATCGGTGAGGGAAATATTTTCAAGTATCGTATTATCCGCTTTTATCGAGTCGAAAGCTATTTCGTGGCTGCACATGGTATCCGCCGCCGTATAGAAAAGCTCGTAAAGCGTATCGAGTTTTTTTTCATCCTTCGCGGAATAGACATCGGCGATCAGCAGATAAACCGCTTCTCTGCCCTTTTCGCTGTCACGGACGATATAGCTGTCGGGGTCTCCCTGTTTTCCGCAGAGCTTCCACGCGACCTTATTGAGTTTATCGCCGTCTCTGTAATCGCGCAGCTCGTCATACTCATCGGAGATTTTTCCTCTTGAGGAAAAGCTTGCTTCTCCGCTTATGCTTTCTCTGACGGAAAGCTGACCGCTGCACCCGCTGTCCAAGGGAATGTTTCCCGCAGGGAGAAAGTCGACCGACGCGTATACTCCCGCCGCCTTTTTTATCTTCAGCGAGGTCAGAGCAAGAACATCGTAAATGCGAAGCTCTTTTATTTCGCAGACTATTCTTCCGCAGTGGTTTGTCCCCAAACTTACCGTAACATTTTCCGTCGATCTTGCCGGAAGAGGCATTGTCACCTTTTGCAGCTCGCAGAGTCCCAGCGGTTCTTTTTTGATAAGTATTGAAAGCTGTGCCGCCGAAACGGGAAAAAAGCTTCCGTTTCGCACGCTTATGCAGATCTTTGCGTTATCGCCTTTTTTTACGGATTCTTTCATTCCCGCGGAAATTATGCCGACCTTTCCGCTTATAAACAGAATGAAAACAAACAGCACCGCAGGCAGAATCAGACAGGACAAAAAGATCACAAGCGAGAGATCCTCCTTATACAGCAGAAAGAAAAGATAGAGTCCCGCAATCAGAGCAATATATATAAATCTCATAAGCTTTTCCGATCAAAGTCTGGGAACGCGCACAGCCGACACAGCGCTTTTCAGAGCATTTTCCGCGTCCGCGATGTTTCTCGAATGCGATCTCAGCACTATTCTGTGAGCGGCTGACGGAAGCAGAATATAATCCACGTCATCGGGGATAACAAAATCTCTGCCCTTTAATACTGCCGTAGCCTTTGACATAGCCGAAACGGCGATAGCGCCTCTTGTGGAGATGCCGAGTTCTATTTCGGGAGAATTTCTCGTAGCCGCCGCGATATCCGCTATGTATCTGTAGACTCTGTCGTCGGCGTATACGTTTGCGGTAAGATCCATTATGGTTTTAAGCTCGCGAGCGGATATCACGGGCCGGATATCGTTCACATCGGAAACGGCTCTTTTGGTTTTAAGGATCTTTGCCTCGCTTGACGCGTCGGGATATCCGATAGACAGTCTCACCATGAATCTGTCAAGCTGCGATTCGGGCAGAAGCTGTGTTCCCGCCGAGCCGACGGGATTCTGTGTAGCTATAACTATATAAGGTTCGGGCAGACGGTGAGTTATTCCGTCAACCGTCACGGAATGTTCTTCCATTGCTTCAAGGAGCGCGGATTGAGTTCTTGAAGAGGTTCTGTTTATTTCATCCGCCAGAAACAGGTTGCAGACAGCCGCGCCGCTGTGATATTCAAATTCGCCTGTTTTTCGGTTCATAGCCGTAAAGCCCGTCACGTCCGAGGGCATAACATCGGCGGTAAACTGCATCCTGCGGCATTCGAGGGACATAGCCTTCGAGAACGCAACGGCGAGGGTGGTTTTTCCGACTCCGGGCATATCCTCAAGAAGAATATGCCCTCCCGCTATAATAGCGAGTATCGCTTTAATGATGACCTCGTCCTTTCCGACGATAGCTTTTCTGACTTCATTGATTATTTCGTGCACGGCGGGAAGAATTTGTGCAGACGCATTATCCATTTTACAGATTTTCCTTTCACTCCGTATTAATAAGCAGCCACTGATTGGACAGTACAAAATGCCCCCGCAATGTGCGGAGGCAGACGTTTTTCATATTATCCGCACCGGCTTCGGGGATCAGCTGATCGCAAGAACAGCCATATCGCCGTTCGTATTGAAGCCCCGCTTATTCAGACCTTCGACTGTCAGCTTGACAAGACCGTTGTTTACGGCTCTCAGGGACTCGTCGAAAGCCGCAACAGCCTTAACGAAATCCTCATCGGGATTTTCATCGGAAATATACAGTGTGAGAAGAACCTTAAGAGTATTAAACAAAACGTTAAAGAACGCGAAATTATCCCATATGCTGAGGCTGAAATCGGAGAAAGGCATATTCATCGACCAGATAAAGCCCACCATAACATTTTCGAGGTAATATTCCCTGCTGTCGTCCTTTCCCTCTCTGAGGAAATCCTCGCGGAATTTTTTCTTCAGCGCGAGATAATCGTCCGCACATTCCTTAAAGGATCTTTCGCCGATATCGGAGCCGTCCTCCTTATAGCCGAGACGTTTGAGGACGGTTTTTTTCACGTCACCGAAGCGTTCCGTCCCGGGGAGCGAATTTATCATTGACAGGGCGTCGATAACGCTGAACGGGACATTTTGCTGAAGATCTTTAAAAAGCGCGAGAATTTCCGATCTGTCGGGGTGGCTCATAAAGTAGCCCGTAAACTGCGGAGCCTCGTCTTCCTTTCCCGTATCTATAAGTGTCTGCAGGGTTTTTATCGAGTAATTCATAATAAGGAATCTTTCGCTGACAGAATACTGTCTGTCCTGGATAGCAGCCATAAGGATAGATCTTCCCATACCGTAATATTTCAGCACGGGGAATTTTCCGACGAGCTCGTCAGACTGCTTTACATACTGTTCGCCGGCTTTGGGATCGATTTTTTTGGCGGTAAAGAGCATGGTGTTTTTTTCGGCGATAAAAGCTCTGACTACCTCTTCCTGAAAAAGCGGGAAAGACTGTTCCACTCCCACGGGGGTAATAGTCACCGTATACTGAAGTCCCTCTGATTTCGGGTTATTTTTATCGGTGAGTTTATCGAAGATCACGGGTGAAATTATTGAGTAATCCATTGTTTTTTTCTTCCTCCGAAATTTATTTTACGCCGAAGATACGTCTGAATACGGGATCGAAAGCGTAAATCGTCTTTTTTTCAACATAAATCTAAATATATTATATCACATTTTTTTCAAAATGCAATGTTTTTTTTGCAAATTTTTTATTTATCGGCAATTCCATATGATAAAAGAGCGTTACCATCCCGCAAATGTACATTTTTCACAATAGATCCGCACGGAAGCCGATGAAAATATAATATATTTTTTCGGTAAGGGAGAAGCTCAATCGGTAAGAGCATACCTTTTCCTTATACTCCGAAGCGCGAAAAACGCCGCAATGATCCCGCATACTCCGACAGAGATGTTGCTGACCATCATTACTATGCCGACGCTTTTGCTCCCCGTGTCGGTGAAATTCTGCAAATACCATAAAACGGGAATACGAAATACAAATACACGCATTACATTTAAAATAAGCGTGACCTTTGTGTACCCGAAACCGTAAAGAAGCGCCATTACAGCGGCGTTTATGCCGAGAGTTACGGCTCCCAGGGCTTCGTAGCCGTAGACCGAGGCAATAAGCAGACGGAATTCCTCGTCGTCTCCCGCATAAAGAGCGCTTATCCCGTCAAGGAAAATCAGAGTCAGCGACATAAAAACGGCGCCGATTATTACGTTGATGATAAATATCTTTTTAAACGCGTCCACGGCGCGTTTAATATTTCCCGCTCCGATGTTCTGGCTGATTATCGATGCTCCGCCCTCCTGAAAGCCGTTCTGGAGATTTGTGGTTATTCCTCCGATGTTGTTTGAAATTCCGAGCGCTCCCACGGTTTCGTCTCCGTATACCGCGCTCATTTTATTGACTATGAGCTTTCCGTAGGCAAAAGCCGCTTTCTCCGCAACTGCGGGAAATGAGACGCTTAATACGGGAAACATAACGTTTCTTTTAAAGCTGACCGATCTTATCCCGAAGGCGAAAATACTCCCCTTTTCAAAAATATTTTTCATTCCGAGAAGAATCAGCATTATATTTGAGATGAGAGTCGCCGTTGAAATGGAAACTACTCCGCCGTCCCGACCGAACACAAAAAACGCCGTGAGGATCGTTTTTGCCGCAAGATACACAATGTTTATTTTAAGAATGAAGCCCGTGTTTCCGCGTGCGCGTTCAACAGCTATGTACGCGGTATTGAAAAATGACGTGACTATCGCAAGAAGCTCGACCGTGAAATAATCTCTTCCCGTTTCTATGAGAGATTCGGGAGTTCCCGCCAGAACCCGAAACTCCGTGCCGAACGGGATTATCAGAAGCACGGGAATACTTATTATAACACAGAGAGCATAAACGCTGCTGACTCTTTTTTTAACGAGAGAGTAGTCTCCCGCGCCGTATGCCTCGCTTATTTTCATTCCCGCGCCGATCGCCAGTCCGTTTCCTATCGCGGAGATAAGCAGACTTATCTGTGTGATGTACGCTACGGAGGAAACCGCTTCTTTTCCTATATACGAGGCAATTACGGTATCGAGTATCTTAAACAGCTGCATAAGCCCCTGATACGCCGCCAGAGGGGTACATACCCGAAATGCCGCTTTCCACATATTTTCACCGAGAATATATTCTCTGAAAGCTTTGTCCTTATCGGAAAGCGTATCGGAAGCATTGTATTTTTTTATTTCAGTCATTAAAATCCGAAATAGCGCTTGGCGTTATTATAGGAAATGTCGGAAACTATTTCTCCGAGAAGCTTAATATCCGCGGGAAATTCGCCGTTTTCCGCCATTTCTCCGAGAACGTCGCATAAAATTCTGCGAAAATATTCATGGCGGGGGTAGGAGAGGAAGCTTCTCGAATCTGTCAGCATTCCCACAAATCCCGCAAGATATCCGAGATTTCCGAGGGAGATGATCTGATCCCTCATACCCGTTTTGTTGTCGTTGAACCACCACGCGGAGCCGTGCTGTATCTTCGACACGGCTTCACTGTTCTGGAAACAGCCGATGATAGTGTCTATCGCCTGATTATCGTTGGGATTAAGACTGTATATGATAGTTTTCGGAAGAGCGCCCTTTATTTCGAGAGCGTTCAGAAAATCCGCCGTTTCGGACGAGGGAGCATAGTTGTTTATGCAGTCATAGCCGGTATCGGGTCCCAGTTTGCCGAACATGGGAGTGTTGTTGTCGCGCTTGCAGCCATAGTGAAGCTGCATAACCCAGTTTAATTTGTGATATTCTTCTCCGCAGAAAAGCATGAAAGAGGTTTTGTATTTCCTGATCTCTTCCGCAGTAAGGGTCTGTCCGTTCATTTTTCTGTCAAATATAGTCTTTGCCTCGTTTTCGGAGGCGGGAGCGAAATATACGTATTCAAGAGCATGGTCGCTTACCTTGCAGCCCATTTCGTTAAAGAAATCCATTCTGTTTACAATAGCCGATTTAAGATCGTCAAAGCTTTTTATCGAAATACCCGAAGCGTCCGAAAGCTTTTCCATATAATCGCAGAAATCGGGTTTTTCGATGTTCATAGCCTTATCGGGGCGGAACGCGGGGAAAACCCTGACATCGAAGGAGCTGTCTGCGGCAAGCATTTTATGCCATTCGAGAGTATCGGCGGGATCGTCCGTCGTGCAGATCACCTCAACGTTTGATTTTTTAATAAGATTCCTGACGCTCATTTCGGGAGTATTCAGTTTTTCATTGCAAAGCTCCCACACCTCTTTTGCGGTGTCGGCGTTCAGGATACCTTTATAATCAAAAAACCTCTGAAGTTCGAGATGGCTCCAGTGGAAAAGAGGATTTCCGACAGCTCTGGAAAGAACCTTTGCCCACACCGAGAATTTTTCAAAGTCGGAAGCGTCTCCCGTAATGTATTTTTCCTCCACGCCCGCCGAGCGCATGAGACGCCACTTGTAGTGATCTCCGCCGAGCCATACCTCGGTGATGTTCTTAAACCGCCTGTCCTCGGCTATTTCCCTTGGATTGATGTGGCAGTGATAGTCAATGACAGGCATTTTTTCCGCATATCCGAAGAAAAGCTCCCCGGCGGTTTTTGTTGACAGGCAGAAATTCTTGTCCATAAATTCTTTCATTTCAGATTACCTCGCTATATTTTTTTATTGAAATCCGTAGTTTCTCGTTCGATAAGCCCGCAGGCGAAAACGGTTTTTTTCGGGACGAATGATTTCCCGTCCGAAAAAAGCTCCATAAGAGAAGATACGCTGTGTCTGCAAAGAGCCTCAAGACGGTTATCAACGGAAGTAAGCTCAGGGTCGCAGCACTCTGATATATTTGAATTGTTGTAGCCCGTTACGGCAAGATCGGAAGGAACGGAAAGTCCCGCGTCCTTTGCGTATTTAAGCGCTCCGACGGCTAAAATATCGTCCGAGGCGATAACACAGTCGAAATCTCTTTCCTTTTTTGCGAAATTCATTATCGCGTCTCTCGAAGCGTGCGCGAATCCCGATTCGCCGACGAAAAGCGTGTAAATATCGGTGTCGGAAAAGCCATTGTCGGAAAGAGCGTCTTTAAAGCCTTTCATTTTTCTTATTCCGCTGTAGGAATTTGAATTATAAACGTAAAGAGGCTTTTTTCGTCCGCTTCCGAGCATTTTTTCGGTGACCTTGTACAAAGCGTTGTAATCGTCGCACACATCGGAATAAACTCCCTCGGCATCAAGAAATCCGTTTATTACCATGATCGGAACGATTTTTGCGGCTTCCCTGATGTAATCGTTAAGGGAATCGTCTTTCTCGATATAATTCGACCCTACGAGAATCACCGCGTCCACGCGCTTTGATATCAGAAGATTCATGCACTGCGATTTGATTTTCCTGTCATAGCCCGTGCATGAGAGGATAACATCGTAGCCTTTTTCCCTGAGATTTTCCTCGGTGAAATACACAGCCGCAGCAAGATAAGGGTCGCGTGAGTCGGCGCACATTATCCCGATGGTTTTCATTGTGTTGAGTCCCAGACCCCTTGCGAAAACGTTGGGGGTGTAATCGCATTCGTTTATTGCTTCGAGGACTTTTGCGCGGGTTTTTTCGCTCACCTTTACGCTTCCGTTTATTACTCTCGAAACCGTGGCGATGGAAACGCCCGATTTTTTTGAAATATCGTATATATCCATAAAAAAAACGCCTTTCAAATGTAACCGCTTACAACCTAATATTTATTATACACTTAACGGAAAATAAAATCAACATTATTTTTGAAATTTGTACAGATATAACAAATGTGAATAGTATTTTTTGGAGATTCACCCGAAAATAGTAAAATTGTATTGACTTTTTCGTTGAAATTGATATAATTTATATTGTAAACATTTACATTAAAAAACGACAGCTCCAACCCCTTCATTATAGTTTTTCCTTTCACCGTGACTTTAAGCGCGCGGCGGAAAACGGCAAAAATCGTGATATACCGAAATCCCGTGCAGACGCTGCACGTTTAAAGGTTCATGGCGAAAACTTGTGTAAGCGCTTACAATCACAGACGAAAGGCGAATGATACATGAAGAATATATCCGAAACAGGAACAGAAAAGATAAAAAGACCCGTTAAGGTCGTACAATTCGGCGAGGGAAACTTTTTAAGAGCATTCGCCGATTACATGATAGATATACTGAACGAGAAAACCGATTTTAACGGCAATATCGTTCTTTTTAAGCCGATAGAATTCGGAAGTCTCGAAAAATTCGAGCGTCAGAACGGTCTTTACACCGTATATCTGCGCGGTCTCGAAAACGGAGAAGAAAAAATAATCAAAAGAAAAATCACAAGCATCGAAAAAGCGGTCGCGTGTTATGAACAGTATGAAGAATATATGTCCTATGCGAAGCTTGATACGGTAAGATTTGTTGTCTCAAATACCACCGAGGCGGGTATCGTTTACGACGAGACGGATAAATTTGAATCAAATCCTCCGAAAACATATCCGGGAAAACTCACGAAATTCCTGTATGAAAGATACGAGGCGTTTAACGGAGATATGACAAAAGGACTCGTTATTCTTCCCGCAGAGCTTATCGACGACAACGGCAAAAACCTTAAAATATGCGTGGAGAAATTCGCAAAGCTCTGGAATCTCGGCAGAGATTTTTCAAAATGGCTCGAAAACGCCTGCGTATTCGCAAGCACTCTCGTGGACAGAATAGTAACGGGATATCCGAGAGACGAAGATAAGCGGATATTTGAAAGCTTCGGCTATGAGGACGAGCTTCTCGTAACGGGCGAGCCGTTCGCTTTATGGGTAATAGAATCCGACAGGGATATCAGTAAGGAGCTTCCCTTTGAAAAAGCGGGACTTCCCGTCATCTTCACCGATGATCACAAGCCCTACAAGCAAAGAAAGGTGCGTATTTTAAACGGCGCTCATACATCGTTCGTACTCGCTTCTTATCTTGCGGGAAACGATTTCGTCGGTCAGTCGATGAACGACACTCTTATATATAATTTCATGCAGAAAACGATATTCGGCGAGATAATCCCCACGCTTGAGCTTCCGAGAAAAAATCTCGTGGATTTTGCCGAAGCGGTCACCGACAGATTCAAAAATCCTTTTATAAAGCACGCGCTTCTTTCCATTTCCTTAAACAGCGTTTCAAAGTGGAAAGCAAGATGTATGCCGAGCTTTTTGAAGTATATCGAGATAAACAGAAAGCTCCCCGAAAGACTGACGTTTTCTCTTGCGGCGCTCATAGCGTTTTATAACGGCTCCGAAATAAGAGACGGCGCTCTTGTCGGTCACAGGGACAGTGAAGAATATCAGATACGCGATGACGCGGCTGTGCTTGGATTTTTTAAGGAAAATTCAAAGCTCTCCGCTGCGGAGCTTGCGCAAAAGGTTCTCTCAAACGAAAGCTTCTGGGGAGAAGATCTCTCGGATAAATGCGGCGCGGGAGAGGCTGTCGGAAAATATCTCGGCGATATCAGAACACTCGGTATGAGAAAGACAATCGAAAAATATTTCGGTTAAAACAAAGGAGCTTTATTCTTGCAGATAATCAGAATAAATAACGACGACAATGTGGCGGTGGCCGCAGAGGCTCTCGCAAAGGGCGCTTCGGTAAATGGCATGAGCGTTCTTGATGATATCCCCGCAGGGCATAAAATAGCGCTTTGCGATATTGCGGAGGGTTCTCCCGTGATAAAATACGGCTACAGGATAGGTATTGCCGATAAGGATATAAAAAAGGGCGGATGGGTTCATACCCACAATATCCGAACGGCGCTTTCGGGAGTTATCGAGTATACATACGAACCCGATAAAGCAGGAAAAGTAAACAAAACAAAATGTGAAAACGCGTTGTTTATGGGATATAAGCGCACTGACGGAAGGGTCGGCGTGAGAAACGAAATATGGATAATCCCTACGGTCGGCTGTGTGAATGGAATAGTCACGGCTCTTAAAAGCAAGGCGTCTTACCTCGTAAAGGGAAACATCAGCGGTGTTTCGGCGTTTACTCATCCTTACGGCTGCTCGCAGCTGGGGGACGATCAGGAAAATACAAGAAAGATACTTGCGTCGCTTGTAAATCACCCCAATGCGGGAGCGGTTCTTGTCGTAGGTCTCGGCTGCGAAAACAGCAATATCGGCGTTCTTAAAAAATATATCGGGGAATACGACGAAAACAGAGTTAAGTTTTTAAACTGTCAGGACTTTGAGGACGAAATATCCGAGGGAATGAAGCTTCTTGAAGCTCTTGCGGAATATGCTTCGCGCTTTGAAAGATCGGAATGCGGCGCGGATAAGCTTGTCACAGGTCTTAAATGCGGCGGCTCGGACGGCTTTTCGGGAATAACGGCAAATCCTCTTGTGGGAAGATTTTCCGATATGCTTGTGTCGGCGGGAGGAACAACGATACTTACCGAAGTCCCCGAAATGTTCGGCGCGGAAACAATCCTTATGAACCGCGCGGAGAATGAAGAAATATTCGATAAGACCGTCTCGATGATAAATAATTTCAAAAATTATTACAGCTCGTCGGGAATGCCGATATATGAAAATCCTTCTCCCGGAAACAAGGCGGGAGGAATTTCCACGCTTGAAGATAAATCTCTCGGCTGTACTCAGAAATCAGGCACGTCAAAGGTCAGGGGCGTTATGGAATACGGCGAAAGAGTGAAAGAAAAGGGACTTAATCTCCTCTCAGCTCCCGGAAACGATCTTGTCGCGGCTACGGCTCTTGCCGCGGCGGGAGCGCAGATAGTGCTTTTCACAACGGGACGCGGAACGCCGTTTGCCTGTCCCGTTCCGACGATGAAAATTTCCAGCAACTCTTCTCTCGCAAGGAAAAAGTCGGGCTGGATAGATTTCAACGCGGGATCTGTTGCCGAGGATAAAACAGCGGATGATCTCGCTTCGGCACTTTTTGACGAGGTGATGAAAACGGCTTCGGGCAAGCGGGTAAAAAGCGAAAGCGCAGGCTACGCGGATATAGCAATATTTAAAAAAGGAGTAACTTTATAATGACTGTTATCGAAGAAATTTCCAAGATCGGAATAGTTCCCGTCATAGCGCTTGATGACGTTAAGGACGCGGAACCTCTCGGAAAAGCTCTCTGCGAGGGAGGGCTTCCCTGCGCGGAGGTGACTTTCAGAACGGCTGCCGCGGAGGAAAGCATTAAGATAATGGCTGAAAAATTCCCCGAAATGCTTGTGGGCGCGGGAACGGTACTCACTCCCGAACAGGCGGACAGGGCTGTCGCGGCGGGCGCGAAATTCATCGTAAGCCCCGGTCTTAATCCCAAGGTAGTGGCTCACTGCGTAAGCAAGAATATTCCGATAGTTCCCGGCTGTGCAAATCCGAGCGATATCGAACAGGCTATCGAACAGGGACTGAAGGTGGTGAAATTCTTCCCCGCAGAGGCCGCGGGCGGTCTTAAAATGATAAAGGCAATGAGCGCTCCTTATACACAGATGAGATTCATGCCAACGGGCGGGATAAACGCCGACAATCTGAACGAATATCTTTCGTTTGGAAAGATAGTGGCGTGCGGAGGCTCGTGGATGGTAAAGAAGGATCTCGTTTCGGCGGGAGAATTCGATAAGATCACGGCTCTCACAAAAGAAGCCGTCTCAAAAATGCTCGGCTTCACGCTTTGTCATATCGGGATCAACGAGAACGGCGGCGAAGCCGCTGTGAATACAGCCGGGGCATTTGAGAAAATGTTCGGATTTATGTCCAAAGTCGGAAACAGTTCCGTATTTGCGGGGAACGCGGTCGAGGTCATGAAATCGAAAGGTCCCGGTACGCACGGACACATTGCCGTGGGAACGAATTTCATCGAAAGAGCTGTTTATCATCTTGAAAAAAAGGGCGTTTCGTTTGACGAAAGCACCGCCAAAAAGGACGATAACGGAAATCTCAAGGCAATATACATAAAGGGAGAATTCGGCGGATTTGCGGTTCATCTTGTGCAGAAATAACAAAAATCCCGGCAATCGGAAAAAATAGTATATTATAATACGAAAGGCTTGGTTATAATGTCAAAGAAGGTAATTACATTCGGCGAGATAATGCTTCGTCTCGCTCCCGAAGGATATTACAGATTCGTTCAGGCGGATACTTTCGGCGCAACATACGGCGGAGGCGAGGCAAACGTTGCCGTATCACTTGCAAATTACGGCTATGAAGTGGGATTCGTCACAAAGCTTCCGAAACACGAAATAGGTCAGTGCGCTGTAAATTCTCTCAGAAAATACGGCGTCGATACCTCCGGTATAGTAAGAGGCGGGAACAGAGTCGGTATTTACTATCTTGAAAAGGGAGCTTCCCAGCGTCCCTCAAAGGTCATCTACGACAGAGCGGGTTCCTCGATAGCCGAAGCGGATAAATCGGATTTTGACTGGAATAAAATTCTTGAGGGAGCAAACTGGTTCCATTTTACGGGGATCACTCCCGCGCTCGGCGACAATGTCGCGGATATCTGTCTCGAAGCCTGCAGGACGGCAAAGGAGATGGGAATTACCGTAAGCTGTGATCTCAATTACAGAAATAAGCTATGGACAAAGGAAAAAGCAGGTCAGGTCATGGGCGGGCTTTGCAAGTACGTTGACGTATGTATCGCAAACGAAGAGGACGCGGGCGATGTTTTCGGAATCAGATCAAAGGGTACGGACGTTACCGCGGGTGAGGTCAACAAGGAAGGCTACAAAGACGTTGCAAAGCAGCTTACAGATCGTTTCGGCTTCAAGAAGGTAGCCATTACGCTTCGCACATCTATCTCGGCGAATGACAACAAGTGGGCGGCAATGCTTTACGACGGAAATGATTACTTCTTCAGCAAACAGTATCTTATGCACATAGTTGACCGCGTGGGCGGCGGCGACAGCTTCGGCGGCGGACTTATATACGCCTGCCTTGAAGGGTTCGATCCGCAGAAAACGATCGAATTCGCCGTTGCGGCAAGCTGTCTGAAGCACAGCATAGAGGGCGACTTTAATATGGTATCGGCAGATGAGGTGCTTAAACTCGCAGGCGGAGACGCTTCGGGAAGAGTACA
>CAZCUQ010000039.1:0-15641 GCA_964501705.1 uncultured Ruminococcus sp.
ATATATGATTTTTGCACAGACTGAAAGCACAAATTTTAATGTCGTTTACTATAATAAGCAGCACACTTAACTGTGCTGCTTTATCTTCATTTTTATTTATCTTCACTGCGGGATTCTCCCGCCGACCATTTGTAGCCGTAACCCCATATCGTGGCGATATATTTCGGATTAGACGGTTCGTCTTCAATTTTCATTCTTATTCTTCTTATATTCACATCGACGATCTTATCGTCTCCGTAGTAATTGTCTCCCCAGATATGAGCAAGGATACTCGAACGGTCAAGTGCCGTATTCTGATTATTCATGAAATATTCAAGTATCTGATATTCAACCTGTGTGAGATCTATCGGAGTTCCGTTTTTCGAGACTGTACGGCTCTTTAAATTCAAAACGAAAGGACCCGACTCTATAATGGGCGCTTTCGGTTCCTGATGAACGGTCATGCTGACTCTTCTGTAAACCGCGTCGATACGCGCCGTAAGCTCAGACGGCGAAAACGGCTTTGTTATATAATCATCGGCTCCCAGCATAAGACCGCTGACCTTATCCATTTCCTGTGTTTTTGCCGAAAGCATGATAATTCCTATGGTGCTGCTCTTTTTCCTGAGAGCCTTGCATACCTGAAAACCATCTATTCCCGGCATCATTATATCGAGAAGAGCTATATCGAAGTTTCCGTTTTCGTCCTCAAAAACCTTCAAAGCGTCTTCTCCGCAGTTAACGTCCACAACCTCATAACCCGCTCTTTTGAGATTGATAACGACAAAATCTCTTATCACGTCCTCGTCTTCACAGACAAGTATTCTTTTCATTGGTAATGCTCCTTTCGTTCTTCTTTATTTTTTTCGGTAATTTCCTCCGTATTTTCCTCATCTGTCCGATACGGTCTGCCGATCACAATCACGCTCAGAGCCGATACCTTATAATTTCCCTCGATCGTATAGAGAGACTCAGTTCCCGCTCTTTCCCCGTTGATGTAGACATTGTATTTTCCGAATGCGAAAAGGTCAATATCATAATCGTTCGGATTTAAAAAAACTATTATTTCCTCAAAATCGCAGTCTCCGGTGAGAGAGAACCCGACTACCCTCTGCGGAAGCTTATCGAAGAAATTCATATGCTCCGCAATTTCTTCCTTTGTTCGGAAACGAAACGCGGAATGTGCTTTTCTGAAAGAGATAAGTCCCCGATAATAATCGACAACGGATCTGTACTCTGTCTTTCGGTTCCATTTCAGGCTGTTTATTATATCGGGAGAATTATAGCTGTTATGGTCGAAAGCTCCTCCGGGAAGAGGCTTGGATCTTAAAAATTCCTGACCCGCCTGGATAAAAGGTATTCCCTGAGACAGAAAAACCATCGCCGCAGACATTTTATCCATTCTTATCCGCTTTTCTTCGGAATCGGTGGGATTCGTATAGGATAATTTGTCCCAAAGTGTCAGATTATCGTGCGCTTCGACATAATTCACCGTCTGAGCGGGAGAATCCGTCCACGAAAATTTATCCAGATTGGGTATCTGCGGATGAGGAATCCTTCCGCACATAATTTCCTTTACATAAGCGGCGTTCTGAGTTTGTCCGTTTACATATCCCGCGTCTTTATTTTCAAAGTTATTTCCCTTAACGGTATCGCGGAAATCGTCGCTGAAAAATCCTATATGAGGAACAAAACGGGCATTTAATTTCATTGCTCTTTTCTCGTAAGGATATGCGGCGTCCGAGCCTGTCCAGCCTTCGCCGTACATTATGATGTTGGGATTTATCTCATGAAGCTTTTCGTAAGCTTCATTTATGGTTTCATTATCATACAGTCCCATAAGGTCAAAGCGAAATCCGTCTATATTGTATTCTTTTGCCCAGTAGCAGAGACTGTCGATAATGTATTTTCTCACCATGAAGCGTTCCGTTGCGACTTCGTTGCCGCACCCCGAACCGTTGGAGTAATATTCCGTATCCTGCCACTGACGGTAATAATATTTCGGAAATGTCTTAGTGAAGCAGGAATCCGCCGTAGCATAAGTATGATTGTACACAACATCCATGATAACGCCTATCCCCGCACAGTGAAGCGCATGGATAAGTCTTTTGAATTCGCATACCCTTGCTTTTCCGTTGTAGGGATTTGTCGAATACGAGCCTTCGGGTACGTTATAATTCTTCGGGTCGTAGCCCCAGTTGAACTGAGGCTTATGAACCTCCGATTCATCTACCGTTTCATAATCGAAAACAGGCATGAGCTGAACATGAGTAACTCCCATTTCTTTGAGATGATCTATTCCCACGCTGTCTCCCGACTCATTTACCATACCTTTTTCGACAAAAGCAAGAAAGCGGCCTTTATAGCAAAAATTCACGCTTTTATCAACAGAAAAATCTCTCACGTGAAGCTCGTAAATCACCGCGTCGGTATATGAATCAAGTTTTACGGTACTTTTTTCCGTCCAGCCCGCGGGATTTGTTTCTTTCATATCGATGACCATTCCGAGATTTCCGTTGACTCCCGCTGTTTTTGCGTAGATATCGATAGTTTCGTTAGTAACTCCGTCGATAGTTATCCGATAAGAATAATATACTCCGTTAAGATCGCCGTTTGCGACCTTTGACCATACTCCCTCCTTTGATTTTTTCATGGGAAGCTGTCTGTATGGGATTTCGTCGGTGCATTTGCGGTAAAGCAGAACAGCAGCGTCCTCCGCAAACGGCGACCAGACCTTAAAAACCGTTGATTTTTCGGAGTAAGTTGCCCCCAGATCGTTTCCCGTATATCTATATACTTCTTCTACATCTTTCATAAGTATTTTTCCCGTCTTTTAATTTCTTATAAATTAAGCAATATATATATATTTATTTTACACTATTTTATCTCATTTGTAAAGAGATTTTTTCTATTTGTCATTATTTTGTTACTTAAAAAACAGCGATAATTTCAAGTATTTTCCTTGGAAACAATAGGGAGCGAAAATTTACTTTCGCTCCCAAAATATTACAATATAACCAATATCAAATGTCAATCAGCGGTTTCCGAGGGGGTCTATTATGTAAAATGAACATTTCTCATTTTGAATCTTTGGTAAAAGTTTTTATAAAAATATTCTAAAAAGACTTGAAAAATGTTTTAAAATATTGTATAATGTTTATAGGTTTTTATATTGCCTTATTTTTCTGTTGTTTTTATACAATAGTTAAAATATTATTTATTGATTTTATATAATTTTTTTAAAATATATAAGAGGAGTATTAAAATGGGAAAAAATATCATTCTTTACGGACCTCCCGGCACAGGTAAAACATATAATACGGTCAACTACGCGTTATCTATTATATACAATCTTCCCGTTGAGGCCGTGATGAAAAAAGACTATTCCGCTATGCTTGAACGCTATAATGAACTGAAGCAGAATTACAACCAGATCGAATTCACTACATTCCATCAGTCTATGGGATACGAGGAATTTATCGAGGGTATCAAGCCCGTTTTCCTTGAAACCATGAATGAACGAGGCGAGCGCACACGTAAAAAGGAAATGGTTTACGTTGTAGATAAGGGTATCTTCAGAGAATTCTGCTACAAGGCCCAAGAACATCCCGATGATAACTACGTTTTCATTATAGACGAAATAAACAGAGGAAATATCTCCAAGATATTCGGTGAACTTATCACCGTTATCGAACCTTCAAAGCGACTCGGCCAGCCCGAAGCCGTTAAGGTCAAGCTTGCGTATTCCCAAGAGCCTTTCGGCGTTCCCGATAACGTGTTTATCGTCGGAACAATGAATACTGCCGACCGTTCCATCGCGCTTCTCGATACGGCTATACGACGCCGTTTTGAATTCGTTGAAATGATGCCCGTTCCCGAACTTTTCAAGGATCTGTACGTTGAGGACGTCAATATCTGCGAGCTTCTGACAATTATAAACAAGCGAATAGAAATTCTCTGCGACAGAGAACATATGATAGGACACGCTTACTTCATGCCTCTTCGCAGCGAGCCTACCACCGAAAGACTCGGTCTTATTTTCAAAAATAATATCGTTCCTCTTTTACAGGAATATTTCTACGGCGATTATCAGAAGATCCGCTGGGTTCTCGGCGATTACAATAAGGAACCCGACGAGCAGTTCATCAAGGCAATGGCTATCGACTATACGGAAGTGTTCGGTCCGAATGTCGAGCTTTTCCTTGACGTGGACGATACATTTGAAATCAACGATGACGCTTTCTGGAACATCAATACATACAGAAAGCTCCTGTAATCAAGTCTGAAAGGAAAATCCGCTTATGATCGCTACCGAGAGATTTTCCATCAAGGAATCAGAATTCTTTACCATAAAGGGAAGCTCCGAACGAAAGGGAGGATATCCCGTCAGTGAGCATGAATTTGAAATGCTTGAGGATTTCGTCTTTGAAAATCCACTGTCGGCTCTTCCCGGTCAGCCCACAAATCTTCTCGAACCGTCGGGCGAGGGCAAGGAAAGAATTCTTAAAGCTAAAGGCTTTGCGGGTACAATAGTTTTAAAAAACGGCACTCAGTTTGAGATCCTTCCCGCTCTTTCGATCATCTCGAAGGATGGAAAGCGCCTTTCCGAAAAGCATATGCTCCTTGAAATGATGAAAGCAAATCCCTCTCTTCCTTTGGAAAATTACAATATAAATACAATGGCTGCCGAAAGACTGAATATTTTCGAGACTTTCGTTCTTTCTTTTGTAAACGACTGCTTCGGGATAATCAACGACGGCTTGAAGCAAAGCTATACGCCGTATGAAAACAACGAAAGCTTTCTTAAAGGAAAAGTCGTCTACAACAAGCACGCCACGAAAAATTTCGCCCATAAGGATAAATTCTACGTTCAGTATGATGTCTTTACGATAAACCGCGCCGAAAACAGACTTATAAAATCCACTCTCAAGCTTCTTCGGAATGTCACCGCTTCGGGAAGAACCCGCAATAAAATAGATATTCTCCTCGCGAATTTCGACGGCGTGGATTACTCCATGAACTATACTCAGGACTTCGCCGCCTGCGTAAACGACAGAAGCATGATAAGATACAGAGGCGCTATGAAATGGGCCCAGATATTTCTGCTGAAAAAAAGCGGAATATCCATGGCTTCCGGAAGAAACATCAATTACAGCGTTATGCTTCCCAACGAACAGCTATTCGATTGTTGGATCTCAAGCGTTCTCAATAAGGTCATTGACAGAAGTAATTTCAGCGTTGAAATTCAGCATAAAATTTATCCCATACTTAACAAAAGAATTCCGAACGTTAATCAGAAGCCCGGAATGTTCCTCAAGAGAAAAATCGACGGCAGAAGAGTTATTATCGACGCAAAATGGCAGTCTCTCGATCCTAATAAAGATAATTACGGCATTAAGGATATTGATATCTACAATGCGTATAATATGCAGGAAATTTACGATGCGGAAACTGTATACTACCTTTATCCTCTCACGGAGATCATAAGAGGCGCCGAGCCTAATATTATTTTCAGAGACAACAGCGGGGTTATACTCGGAAGAGTCTGCTTTATGGATCTCAGTAATATCGAACAAAGTCTTGTGGATGTTCTTATGCAAATCTACAATGATGAGCTTGATACTACGCTGCTTGCGGAAAGCTAAACCAAATAATAAAAAAATCGGGAAAAATCATATTTCCCGATTTTTTTATTTATTTATTCATCGCTTTCCTCGTCGGAATCTTCGTCATCGGCTTCGTTTTCTTCATCGGTTAAAATCTCATTTGCTTCTTCCTCTTCGGATATCCTGATATCTTCCTCATCGGGAGCTTCGACCTTTTCGGTTTCGGAATCTTCCTCATGTTCCGCTCTTGTAAATGCAACTACCGTTTCATTTTCGGCTGTTCTCATTATCCTTACGCCGTGAGCGTATCTTCCCATAATATTTACATCCGATACCTTTATTCTGATAATAACTCCTCCGCTTGAGATAAGCACGAGATCGTCATCCTCGTCAACTGCCTTGATACCGCAGACATAGCCTGTGTTTTCGTTGACCTTATAGTTCAGAACTCCCTTTCCTCCGCGGTTTCTGAGCGGATATGATTCTATTGCGGAACGTCTGCCCAGACCCTTTTCGGTCACGGTCATAAGAGCCGCTCCCTCTCTCACTCTCGCCATGGAGACTATCACGTCACCTTCGCCGAGCTTCATTATCTTAACGCCGTGAGCTGTTCTTCCCATAGGACGCATACAGTTTTCATTGACTCTTATCGCAAGACCGCCCCGTGTAGCTACCATAAGCTCGTTGTTTCCGTTGGTAAGGCGCGCTCCCGCTATTTCATCCCCTTCTTCCAGGAGGATAGCTCTCAGTCCCGCTTTTCTGCATCTCTTGTAAAGCTCCAGAGGAGTTCTCTTAATCTTGCCGTTTTTCGTAACAAGAACCAAAAATCTGCCCGGTTCAAAGTTTTCGGTCTTTATCATGAACGCGATCTTTTCATCTTCGGCGAGAGGAAGAAGATTTACCATATTGATTCCCTTGGACTGCTTTGATCCCTCCGCGATCTCATAGCATTTCATCTGATACATTGTTCCCTTGTTGGAAATAAACATAACATGGTCATGAGTGGAGGAAATGAACATCTCGTCTATGAAATCCTCTTCGCGCTGCTTCATGCCGCTGACGCCTTTGCCGCCTCGGTTCTGAGTTTTATATGTGCTAAGCGGACATCTTTTGATATATCCGTTTTTTGTGAGGGTGACAACACATTCCTCAACGGGAATCAGATCTTCCACATCGACCTCGCCCGAAACGGATTCAATCTGAGTTTTTCTTTCATCTCCGTATTTTTCCTTTATAACCTGAAGTTCATCGGAAATTATCTGTTTAACCTTTGTATCATCGGATAAAATATCCTTAAATTCCTTAATTTTAATTTTCAAAGAATCAAGCTCATCGGTTATTTTATTTCTTTCCATATTTGAAAGCTGATAAAGTCTCATCTGAGCGATAGCCTCCGCCTGAGCGTCGGACAAAGAAAATCTGTCGATAAGTCTCGTTTTTATTTCCGTGATATTTGCGGAAGTACGGCATATCCTTACCACCTCTTCAATGTTGTCCGCCGCGATAACAAGACCCTCCAGGATATGTGCTCTTGCCTGTGCCTTATTTAGATCAAAGGTGGTTCTTCTTCTTATGACCTCGTCCTGAAAAGCTATATACTGCTCCAGCATTTGTTTAAGGTTAAGCACCTTAGGCTCGCCGTTAACCAGAGCAAGCATAATAACTCCCACGCTGTCCTGAAGCTGAGTGTAGCTGAACAGACGATTGAGAACGACATTTTCGTTTGCGTCCTTTTTAAGCTCTATAACGATCCTTACTTCATTATCCTTGTCAGATTCGTCTCTTACGAGATGAATCCCGTCAATTCGCTTATTTTTCATAAGCTCGTCGATACTCTGAATAAGGCGCTTTTTATTTACCATATAGGGAATCTCGTCCACTACTATGCTTTTTCTTCCGCCTCGTTCTTCAAATCTTGTTTTTGAACGAAGAGTTATTTTTCCTCTTCCCGTAGCGTATGCCGCTCTTATACCCGCTCTTCCCATAATGATACCGCCGGTGGGGAAATCGGGACCTTTTATGAACTGCATAATTTCCTCTACGGACGCTTCGGGATTTTTTATCATCATCTGAATAGCGTTAATCGTTTCGGTGAGATTATGCGGAGGGATATTCGTAGCCATTCCGACGGCAATACCCGTTGAGCCGTTTACAAGAAGATTCGGAAATCTCGAAGGGAGAACATCGGGTTCATTAAGACGGTTGTCATAGTTCGGACTGAACGAAACCGTATCCTTATTGATATCGGTGAGCATTTCAAGAGAGAGCTTCGACATCTTTGATTCTGTATAACGGTATGCGGCAGGCGGATCTCCGTCTATCGAACCGAAGTTTCCGTGTCCGTCTACCAAAGGATAACGAAGAGAAAACGACTGTGCCAGACGCACAAGAGCGTCATAAACGGAAGCGTCTCCGTGAGGATGATATCTTCCGAGTACCGCACCGACAGTATCGGCGCACTTGCGGTACTCTCTTTCGGGAAACAGCCCGTTTTCAAACATAGTATAAAGAATTCTTCTGTGAACGGGCTTGAGTCCGTCTCTCACATCGGGAAGCGCCCTTGAAACTATTACCGACATTGAATATTCGAGGAAAGATTTTTTCATTTCTCTTTCAATATCGACATGCAAAAGCTTTTCTGTATCGCTCGTCAAAATTTTACACTCCTATCGTGGACTTAATCTTCATAAGCCCTGAATCTTACCCCCATGAGAGAGGTAAGTCTGTCTCTCATATTTTTTATTTCATCTTCCGAAAGAATGGATATCGGAATCACGAAGATATTTATTTTTTTGATATAAATGACAAGAAGCTTTTCCGTTTCGGTAATTTCAACTCCCGCGTTATCGAGATGAATTACGGTAGCTGGTATTTCATCCTCGTCATTTTCGTGATCTTCATCGGAAAGCCTTTCCCTCAAAGCTTCTTTTCCCTCTTCAATTATTTCATCGGGAGATTTTTTTTCGGAAAGTACGATAGTTTCCGTATCCGCCGCCGTACCGTTTTCAACAGGCGCGTCGTATATTGTTGAAATTATTATTTTGTCGGTATATATTTCAGCCTTATATATTGTTCCCTTTAAGGTTTCTATTCCCTTGCGGAGATTCTTCAGAGTCGTCACAGGTCTTGAAATTATCCAGATTCCGAGAGAAAAGCAGATAATTATCAAAGCGATGTTCATCTGTATATCTCCCTGCGGATTGGAAGCCACGGCGAGTATCTGCGAAACGATCGCGAGTATAACAAGAATCATCTGCAATATCGTATTCGGTATCACGTGGCGTTTCTGAAAAATTTTAAATCCCTCTATAACGTTTTCGGGGTTGCTTTCATATTCTCCCTCGCCCAGAAACTCCGAGGGGAAAAGAGACTCTTCCCCGGAGGAATTTTCTTCAAGTATTTTATCAAGCATAAATAATTCCTTTAAATGTCAAGATTTTCAACATATCTCGCGTTTTTTTCGATGAAATTCTTTCGCGGCTCGACCTTATCTCCCATAAGGATAGTGAATATCTCATCGGCGCGCGCCGCGTCATCGAGTTCAACTTTAAGCATTGTTCTTCTGTCGGGGTCAAGAGTGGTTTCCCAAAGCTGTGAGGGATCCATTTCACCGAGGCCCTTATATCTCTGGACTTTAGGCTCCGACTGACCATCCGAAGACAGTTCGGCGACATATTTATCTCTTTCTTCATCGGAGAAAGCGTATCTTGCTATTTCCTTTTTTCCCTTTCCGCGCGAGACTTTAAAGAGCGGAGGCTGTGCTATATAGATATTTCCGTTTGTTATAAGAGGCCTCATATAGCGGAAGAAAAACGTCAGAAGCAGCGTTCTTATATGCGCGCCGTCAACATCGGCATCAGCCATGATAACTACTTTTCCGTAGCGGAGCTTTTCGATGTTGAAATCCTCTCCTATGGAGGTTCCGAGAGCCGCAACGACCGGCATTAATTTTTCATTTGTATAAACCCTGTCGATACGTGCTTTTTCGACGTTGAGCATTTTTCCCCAAAGTGGCAGGATAGCCTGATATCTTGCGTCTCTTCCCTGTTTAGCCGAACCGCCCGCGGAATCTCCCTCAACGATATAAAGCTCGGTTTGCGTTATATCATGTTCATAGCAGTCGGAAAGCTTTCCCGGAAGAGAAGCGCTGTCCATAGCGGATTTTTTTCTTGCGGTTTCTCTTGCTTTTTTGGCTGCTTCTCTTGCTTTCTGGGCATTCATGGATTTTTCAAGGATAAGATTTGCCGTTTCGGGATTTTCATCGAGAAAATCCATAAGCTTATTATTTACCATATCCTCAACAAGAGGTCTTGCTTCGGGGTTTCCGAGCCTTCCTTTAGTCTGACCCTCAAACTCGCAGTCGGTCAGCTTTACGGAAATAATTGCGGTAAGACCCTCTCTCACATCATCTCCGAGGAGCTTATCCTGATTTTCCTTAATAAGGTTGAATTTCTTTCCGTATTCGTTGATAACCTTGGTAAGAGCGTTCCTGAAGCCTATTTCATGCGAGCCTCCGTCTATCGTATGGATATTGTTCGCGAAAGAACGGATATCTTCGTTATACGAATCATTCCACATAAGAGCTATTTCCGCAAAGGAATCTCCCTTTGAGCCGCAAAGATAAATAACTTTATCTGAAAGAGGTTCCAAGCCCTTTACTTTGTGGATATGCTCCACAAATTCTCTTATTCCTCCCTCATAGTGAAGAATTTCGGTTTTTTCCTCTTCTTCTCTTTTATCGGAGAAAACTATTCTTACTCCCGCATTAAGAAAAGCCTGTTCACGCAGTCTTTTCAGAAGTATCTCATAGTCGTAAACCGTCGTTTCGGTGAAAATTTCGGGATCGGCCTTAAACTTTACCGTTGTTCCCGTTTCAGACGTATCGCCGATTATTTTAAGTTCCTCGTCATATTTTCCGCCGTTATGGAATCTCTGATAATAGATATGTTCCCCATCCCTGACGGTAAGCTCCAGCCACTCGGAAAGAGCGTTGACCACAGACGCGCCGACTCCGTGAAGTCCTCCCGCGACCTTATATCCGCCTCCGCCGAATTTTCCTCCCGCGTGGAGCATGGTGTAAACGACTGTTGCCGCAGATATTTTTTCCTTTGGGTGTATACCTACCGGGATTCCTCTTCCGTTATCGGTGACCTCTATAACATCGCCTTTCAGAATACTGACTCTGATTTCTGTGCAGAATCCCGCGAGAGCCTCGTCTATAGCGTTATCCACTATTTCATATACAAGATGATGAAGTCCTCTCGGACCTGTCGAGCCGATATACATTCCCGGACGTTTTCTTACAGGGTCAAGTCCCTCAAGAACCTGTATCTGACTCGCGTCGTATTCCTCATCGGGCTGTAAATTTACCGTATTCTCGTCCATTTATTTTTCTTCCTTTCCTCGCAGAATCTGCATATCCTTTTATTCAGCGTCAAAGACGATACTGCCGTTATATAGACCTTTTCGGAGCATAGAACATATGCTTTCGGCATATCGAAGCTGACATAAGCTGTTTTTCCTGTTTTTCCCGCATTTGAGAGAAAATCTTTGGTATCCTTGTTTACCGAAGTATTTTCAATATCAAATATGCCGATTATCTCATTTTCGGGAACGGCGGTATTATTTCCCAAATGTATATACATATTGATATTATCCTAATTGTAAATTTTCCCGTCTATAACCTTGAAAACTTTTCCTTCCGCGCCCGATTTTTTTATAAAATCCTCATCGCAGCAGGTTATGAAAACCTGGACATTTTCAAGACTTCCGAGAATAAACTTCTTTCTGGAATCATCAAGCTCGCTTAAAACATCGTCAAGCAGCATGACGGGAGTTTCTCCCGTTTCGCGTCCGATAAGCTTTGCCTGTGCTGTTTTCATAACGACGGCTACACTTCTCTGCTGACCCTGAGAGCCGAATTCTCTTGCGTCAAGACCGTTGATCAAAGTGACGAGATCGTCCCTGTGAACTCCATGAAGAGTATATCCAACACGGATATCGTCTTCTCTTGTATTAAAAAGCCTGTTATAGTAAATATCCGAAAGCTTTTTTTCATAGTCGATATTGTTATCGAGATTTTGAAAAATCGTTGACGAATAGTATATTTGTAATTTTTCTTTACTATCAGTAATATCACAGTAAAGGTTTTCGGCATATTCATTGAGATTTTGGCAGTAAATATTTCGTATTACCGAAATATACGCTCCCGTTTCGGCTATCTGCCTGTCCCATATTTCAAGATTTTCCTTTTGTGAAATGCCCAAATTAATGTTTTTTATCTCCGCGTTTCTCTGAGACAGAAGATTATTATACTTATTCAGCGCCGAAATGAAGGACGGCTTCAGCTGAGACGCGGACAAATCCATAAAGTTTCGTCTCGTTTCGGGGGAGCCTTTCATAAGCGACAGATCGTCGGGTGTGAAAACCACGCATTTTAAATTTCCGAAAAGCCTTGACAGAAGCGGAACGCTCACTCCGTTATGAGTTATTTTTTTCTCTTTCAGCTTATTTTTTAATATTTCAAAAGAGATGCTCTGCGTTCTTAAGCTGTCCTTATATTCAACAAAAACGCTTGCTTTTTGCTTGTCAAAGCCGATGAAATTTCTGTCCTTCGCGGCGCGGAAGGAACGGCAGCCTGTACAAAGCCAGACGGCTTCAATGAGATTTGTTTTTCCCTGTGCGTTTTTTCCGCAGAATATATTTAATTTTTCATCGGTTTTAATATCTACCGCGTCAAGATTTTTATATCCGTCGGCGGACACTGAGGTGATTATCATTTATTTTCTTCCGAAACTGAGATCTTCAGGTTTCCTACAGAAACCTCGTCTCCCGTTCTTATTTTTTTTCCGCGCATAAGGCAGACTTCTCCGTTTACTTTGACTTTTCCGTCAAGAACAAGAGCCTTTGCCTCGGAACCCGCGGCGCACACGCCCGCAAATTTCAGCAGACTGTCAAGCTTTATAAATTCCGTATGGATTTTTACATATTTTTCTTCCATTATTTTACCCCGAAATCTGTAATTTTATTCCGATTTAAGCCTTACGGGAAGAACTAAGAAAGTAAAAGCGTCCCCATCGGTGGGAATTATCTTCATCGGCGTAAGACCGCCGTTTGACTGCATTATTATCATATCCGTCTCCGCCGCTTTGAGCGCATCGGAAAAATACTTGCAGTTAAACCCGATCTCCACTCTTTTTCCCGTAATATCGGCGGATATCTCATCTGAAAGAGTTCCGAGAGAGGTCTGGCAGGTTATTTTTACAATTCCCTCGTCAAATACGCATTTTACGGGTGCTTTCATTTTTTCGCTGATAAGCAGCGAGCATCTTTCAAGGCTTGAAAGAAGATCCTTTGTTTTTATTTTTATTTCCGTTGAGGATGTATTCGGGATCGACGCCTTGTAATTGTGGAAATCTCCGTCCAGGAGCCTTGAGATAACGATATATCCGTTGATTTCAAAGATAACGTGTCTCTTTGAGACGTGAATTTCCGCCTCGCTTTTATCGTCGTCCGAAAGAAGCTTTGATATTTCCGAAAGAGTTTTTGCCTTTACGACAAAATGATATTTTTTGTCAGTAGGTATCTTTTCGTGTCTGACGGCAAGTCTGTAGCCGTCTATCGCCACGAGATTGAATTCCCCGTTTTCAATATCGAAGAGTTCTCCTGTCAGGATTGGTTTGTTATCCTCCACCGCGACCGCGAAAATAGTTTGATTTATCATGTTTTTAAGGATACTCTGAGTAAATTTAAAGCCGTCTGAGGCATCTATATCCGGAAGAGACGGGTAATCCTCGGCTGAAAACGCGGATATATTATATTCCGCCTTATCTCCCGTTACTTTTATTCTGAGATCTTCCGCCGCGTCGATATTTACATCCTCACTGTCCATTTTTCTGATAATATCGGTAAAAAGCCTTGCGTTTACGATAAATTCTCCCGACTCCGAGGATTCTGCGGAGATTTTGGTTTTTATACCCATTTCAAGGTCATATCCGGTAAGTTCAAGTTCATTTTTTTCGAGCCTGAATTTTATTCCCTCAAGAGCGGGGATAGTGGATTTCTGAGGCACTGCTCTCATTATATTGTTCAATGCCTCCGTAAGAACGGTTCTTGATGTTCTGAATTTCAAAGCAAACTATCCTTTCTTTTATTTTTATATAAATTTTTCAGCTTTATTTTTCAAAATGTATCTTTTGATTTATCGAAAAGATACATTTTAAAAAAATATATTTCCGGCTGTAATTTTCCGTTTCTTTTTTTGAAAATTAAACGCTTTCATTCTTAAAATTAATTTACAGCTAAATTACATAAAGTAAATATATAATTACAAATTAGTAACAGTAGTTGTAATGTGAAAACTGTGGAAAAGTAAAAAAATTCCCATAGGAAGAAAATTTTTCCATAAACAATAACGGTTACGAAAAAAAGTTGAAAAGTTAAAAAAGTTACAATTTTATTTTTCTTAAATTACAATTTGGGAAAAAAAGTTTAAAATTTAATGTTTAAAGTTGATACTCAGTGGAAAATATCGTGGAAATATAATTTTCGGTATATTTTTTCAACACCATGTTGAAAAAGGTGTTTATACCCGATGTATTTTCTTTGTTTTTCCCGTTGATTTTACAGTGTTTATAAACTTTTAACATCACTTTCAAACACGTGTTGAAAAATAAATAATATAACTCTTTGTAAATTTATCTTGTTTTGATATTTTTGATTATATCCTCAACGGTATCTCTTACTCTTGAATCCTCTTTTATGCTTTTGGTTACGTCATCAATGTAATAAACCACCGTAGAATGGTCTTTTCCTCCGATCTCCGCGCCTATTGATTTATATGACAGACTTGTAACCTGTTTTATTACATAGGCTGTAATTTTTCTGGCTGTTGAAACCTGTGAGGAACGCTTCTTTGAACGGATATCATCGGGAGTTACTCCGTAAACGCTTGATACGTCGGCGATTATTTTATCTACGGTGATTGGCGAGGGCTGATCGTCGGAGAGTATCTCTCTTATTGCGTTCTGCGCCATTACGATAGTGGGCTGGGTTCCGACAAGATCCTGCGAAGCCTTTAATTTCTTCACGCACCCTTCAAGCTGTCTGATATTTGATTTTAAGCGGTTTGCGATACATTCCACAACATCGTCGGGAATAACGAAATTCATAAGCTTTGCTTTTCTTTTTATGATAGCCACTCTTGTTTCGTATTCGGGAGCGGAGATATCGGCTATTATTCCCGATTCAAATCGCGTTCTTATGCGGTTTTCAAGAGTTGTAATTTCTTTCGGGGGTCTGTCCGAGGTTATTACTATCTGTTTGCCCTTATTGTGAAGCTCGTTAAAGGTGTGGAAAAATTCTTCCTGTGTGGAATCTTTTCCCGCTATAAAGTGAATATCATCTATAAGGAGCATATCGGCGCTTCGGTATTTCTGTTTGAAGATCTGAGTGTTTTTCTTTCCTATCATATCGATAAGCTCGTTTGCGAAAGCCTCTCCCGTTACGAGGATCACTTTCTTTTCGGGGTGATTTTTCTTTATCGAATTGCAGATAGCGTTCAAAAGGTGAGTTTTTCCCATTCCCGAAGGACCGTAAATAAACAGAGGATTATATGTAACATCGGCATGATCGGCTTTTGCGACCGCTGTGCAGGCGGCATACGCAAACTCGTTGGATCTTCCGACAATGAAAGTATCGAAAGTATATTCGTAATCGGAATCTCTGCCGGACATGGTTTCATCCGGAGTAACTGTTTCCGTTTGTTTTTCGGGGATTTCCTCCTCTGCCGAAACTTCTATTTTTATTTCAGTATCGAATCCGAGGGTATTAAAAAAGGCATTTTTAAGCAAAGTATCGTAGTTTTTGGAAATGCAGGTGCTTTGAAATTCCGACGGGACTTTTAATACGGCTACATTTCCGTCAAGTCTCACAGGCTTCAGGGATTTTATCCATGTATTGTAGGCAACGTCTGTAAGTTCGCCGTTTTTTACTTTTTCGGAGCAGTATTCAAGTACCTTGTCAAAAACATCCGCAAAGGAATTAATATTATTTGTA
>CAZCUQ010000040.1:0-15089 GCA_964501705.1 uncultured Ruminococcus sp.
AGAATTTATGCTGCGGAACAGTTTTTTCGCCTGATTTCGCAGCTTCCACAGCGGCGTTTGCGGCCTCGTTTATGCCTGTTCCCTTTAACGCGGAGATTTCAACAACCTTGCAGCCAAGCTCGCTTGAAAGCTGTCCGATATTTATTTTATCGCCGCTTTTGCGAACCGCGTCAATCATGTTTACGGCGCATACAACAGGTATTCCAAGCTCCACAAGCTGTGTTGTGAGGTAGAGATTTCTCTCTAAGTTTGTGCCGTCAATGATGTTTAAGATCGCATCGGGGCGCTCGCCGATAAGATAATTTCTCGCGACAACTTCTTCAAGCGTATACGGAGACAGCGAATAAATTCCCGGAAGGTCGGTGATGATAACGTCCTTATGACCTTTCAGATGTCCTTCTTTTTTTTCAACGGTAACTCCGGGCCAGTTTCCGACAAACTGATTTGAACCCGTCAGAGCGTTAAAAAGCGTAGTTTTGCCTGCGTTGGGATTTCCCGCAAGCGCAATTTTTATTTCCATAAAATGATTCCTTTCTAAGCAGGTCTTTTCCGATTTTTCAGAGACTTACTTTAAAAAAAGTTATTCGACTTCGATCATTTCCGCGTCGGTCTTTCTTAGCGAAAGCTCATATCCGCGAACGGTAACCTCAACAGGATCACCAAGAGGGGCAACCTTGCGGATATATATTTCCGTTCCCTTTGTGATGCCCATATCCATTATCCTGCGCTTTACCGCGCCCTCGCCGCTGAGCTTTTTCACCGTTACGGTCGAGCCTATTTTTGCGTTTTTCAGCGTTGACATATGTATTCCTCCCTCTAAACCATTATTTTGCAAGCCATTTCCTTTGAAACAGCAACTCTTGAATCCTTGACGTTCACGATAACGTTACCGCTTATCTCGCTGATAACAGTTACCTTTCCTCCCGCTACAAAGCCAAGATTCTCAAGAAATTTCTTTGTGTCGGGATTTCCTCCCACATTTTTGATGATATTCTCCTCACCCGTATTGGCAAGCGTAAGCGGCATCATAGCCTCACTCCTTTTATATGTTAGAATCGGACAACTTATGCGTGTCATTTGAATTAGTTTTAACTAACTGTATTTATAATACACCGCTTCTTCCTTTTTGTCAAGTGATTTTTCACGTTTTTTTATCAGAAATGTTTCATTTTGTATATTTGCACAATTTCACCCGTTAGCTTATGGTAACTGATGTGCAAATAGATCCCCGGAAACCGAAACGCGGCTGACGGCGAATGATTTTGCGCGGCGGGCGTGCGCCGGTTTCCGAGGAAGTTTATTATACGCAAAACTGCCTCAAAACATTTTTCAGTGCGCTTGCGCTCGCACTGTGTATCCTCGCCACGGGAATGTCGTGCTTTCTTGATTTCTGATTGACGCTGTTCACCATTTTGTGAGAACAGGTATTTGTGAAAACTACCATAAGATCGGGATTTCCGAGCTTATTTTCAAAATCCGGGGGCATCTGCGTAAAAACCTTTGCCTTGCAGTTGTATTCCTCGCAGATGTCCTTGTATCTCGTTGCCATGCGGTCGTTTCCGCCTATTACTACCACGCTCATTTTTTCACCTCATTTTGATTATACTATGCTAACTGATTACAGTATATCATACCCGCATTAAGTTTGTCAACCATAACTTTTATTTTCTTCAAAAAGAGACGGCGAAAAATATGAAAAGCGATGATTTCCGAAAACCTCCCGGAGATACGGTGTGCGGATTGCCTATGGGCAGCTGTTTGCCGTTACCGAATTCGGATTTTCGGAAATTTTTTAAATACTGTAATTGTCTCCGCCGCTGTTTTGGCGGTCGGCTATATCCTGGAGAGTAATGCCGTCAAGATAGTCATTAATTGCTTTAAAAAGCCCCTCCCAGATAAAAAGTGTGTAGCAGTCGCCCGCATTGGGGCATTCATTCGCTTCCTGTTCAAGGCAGGAAACGGGAGCGAGCTTTCCCTCGGTTGCTCTCAGAATATCTCCCGCAGTAATATCGCTTGGCTTTTTTGCCAGCGAATAACCGCCCATGTATCCTCTGTTCGTGCGTATAATTCCATTTTTATGCAGCATCGGAACGATCTGCTCAAGATATTTTTTTGAAATATTCTGCCGTTCCGATATTTCTTTCAGTGAAACAAATTTGCCCGACGGATAAGAGGTCAGCTCCGCAAGCATTCTTATAGCGTATCTGCCTTTTGTTGATATTTTCATAGCGAAACTCCTTTCAGATATTTTTAACCTACCAATCATAATTATATCATAGGTTTACTATGTTTTCAAGACAGAAAGTATGAGTTGTTTGTTATATTTTTTCTTTATTCTTTGTGTAAAAATTGTGTATTATTAACAAAAATGCAAATTATATCCTAAAAATTCCCTTTGAAAAACGCGAAAAAAAAGGAAAACGGAGGCTTTCTCGCCACCGTTTCCCGTTTTTTTGCCGTGATCCGCTTATGACCGCTCTTTTGCGGTTTACCCGATAAATTCAGAGAAGAAAACAGTTTCCTTAACTCTGCTCGCTGATATAGATCTTCACTCTGCTCTGAATGTTGCCTGCGGCAGCCTCGGCCGTGTTGGTTCCCGCATAGAACGCCGCCGCTTCTTCTTTAATGATGTCCATGATAAAGGTGTCATCGCTGACAACGCTTGATGAAACCTCGCTTATCGTCATAAGAGAATCGATCCATGCCACATAATCTTCGTCTATCGGAGAAACCTTGACCTCCTGATTGTTAATGTAATAGCTGTAATCGCTGAGAACCCTGTTCCCGTCCTCATCGGTGTAATACTGCGATTCGATCGTATCCTCGGCCACCTTCTCAAGAGCCGCGTTGTTGACGGGGAAATAATACATATCCGACTGCGATTCCTCCGAAAGCACGGACTTGATAAGCTGCCAGCCCGCCTCGGGATGAGACGATTTCGATGATATCATAATAAGACCTGACCCGTAAATAACAGGATTTGTATCCAGTCCGGGGAATCCCGTTACGCTTATATCCCCTCCGAGCTGCGCGGAAACCCATTGCAGATTGTCATAGCTTGAAATATAAACACTGTCCGCCAGGGTTTTATCGGTAATATACTGCGACTCATATTCCTCCCAGTCGTAATCATCGCCGTAATAAAACTCTTCGGGGTAATTTGCGCTGTCCTCCAGGATCCTGATAAATTCGGGGGAATCGAAATTGCATTCGCCGGTATCATAATCGCAGAATTTATTTCCCGAATACAGCATTACATTATTCAGATAAGCTTCTCTTACAATGCTGCCGCTTAAAACGGTCATTCCCTCGTGCGCGGAAAGTATCGCGGACAAATCCTCGGCTGACAACGCTCCGTCATTCGGAACAAATTCCTTTTTCTCCGCAAAACCCAAAATGGAAAAGTGCGTCGGAATCGCGTAAAGCTTGCCGTCCGTCTCGTAGCCTCTGAACAGGAAATCCGCGTATTCATCGCGGTTCAGACCGTCCTCTCCGTCGATGAAGGTATTGATGTCGTAATAAAGTCCCTTTGAAGCGAAGCTTCTGTCATAGGGCGCGCATATGATATCGGCTATATTTCCCGCCGCAATATCGGCTTTGAGTCTTGTAAGACCCGCCTGATAATCATCCTCGTTGTCCGTGGAATAATCGTTGTACTTTGAGTAATCCGTTACGATAATAGCATAGTCTCCGTCGGAATCGTTGTAGTTCGCAACAGCCGAACGGATGTAGCTGTCAAGACCATACGCGGAAAGAGTGATCTCAACCTTTTCCCTTATTTCCGACTCCTCGCATTTTTTGATATTGTACAGCACGCGGTCCACTCCGTTTTGAGTGTAGTTGGTCGACATCACGAAGAATCCGTCCCCGTTCGGCAGGAGGCTTTCGATGTATTCAACGTCAAGGCCGTTGTTTGTCGTGTTATAAAGCTCGTCGCAGGTGCCGTCGGACTTATATCCGCAGATAATGTTGTTTTCATAGGAGTAGAAGAGATAATCTCCGCCGCCGTCTGATATATCGTTTGCGCTTTCCGCGATGTTTTCGGGGACATTCTCGACGCGTTCAAGCTTCTTTGTCTGCGTATTGCAGCGGAAAAGCAGAGATTTATTTCCCGCTTCGCCGTCCTTCCATACTCTTCTCAGCAGATAGATCTGTCCGTCGTTGCCCGCGAAGAAGCCCTGCGTCCAGCCGCCCGAATATCCTTCTTCACTCTCTGAATCGGACAATGCCTCAAACAGAAAGTTTCCTTCGGCGTCCAGCACTATAATCGATGTCGTATTATTATTATAGTCCTCCTTGCAGAAATACAGATTTCCGTCATTGTCCGTTTTTATGTTAGAAATATACGATGTAGTCATTTCACCGAAAATACCCTCAAACCCGGAAACATCTTTTATGTTCTTGCTGAAAAGCTCCGTCGCGTCCGAAGAAAACTTTTTCAGAAAAACCTTATTTTCATCTTCAATGCTTTCCGTATCTTCCTCCGACGCGGCATCATCTGTCTCGGCGCTCATGCTTGACGCGGCCGAGACTTCAACATCAACGGCAGCCTCAGTTTCTTCCTCCGAAACGTCTTCCGCCTCGACCGGCGTATCCTCGGAGATCGGTTCCACGGGATAGTGATATTCTATCGCCCAGAATGAGCCGTCCTTTCCCATGAACATATTACTGAAATAGACGCTTTCATTTTCTCCCGCTGTGGGAGTGATATCCGTCTTTGAGATAACAGTGCCGTCAAATCCTATCACGTAATAGAAGTACTGATCTGTGGAGATCTGCGTTTTTTCGTCATAGTTGTATACACTGCTGACGGTGTATATTCTGTCGTCTCCCACATACAGGTTATCCACCCAGCTTATTTCCTCCGGAAGAGTTATCTTCTCGTTCTTATAGAGCATTTTTACTTTCTTTTCGTCCGAGTTTTTGCCTGCGGATTCTGTCTTTTTTCCGTCATCGGTCTGTTCCTCCCGATTATCGCCGCATGCCGAGAGCGCGGAGGATATCATAAGCGCCGATATGAGAACGCACAGCGATCTCATGATTTTCTTTCTGATTCTCATAAATTAAGTCCTTTCTTTATTTTTTTATGTAAAATGAGCAGAGCCATTTTTCACCGATTTATTCCGCGAGCTTGACCTGCGCGCCGTCCTCTATGGGATCGGACGAAGCCGTTATCACAAACTCGCTCCCCGTAAGACCGCCGACCGCAGTCTTGCTGTCGTTGGAAGCAAGAACATTCACCGAATATCTTACAGCGAAATATCTTGTTCCGAGAGCGGAATTTTTCGATTCGCATACAAGCACGTATTTTCCGTTATTATCCTCTCTCACCGCGCTGTTCGGAACGACCGCGGGATAATTTTGTCCCTTCGAGCCGATAGACAGGCTTATTGAATCACCCGTGTGAACATCCTCTCCCGTTACGGTGAATTCGAGTATCTTATTGGTCTGCGGATTTGCGCTGTCGTTCGATATATTTGAAAGAACAGCCGATATATCTCCTCCGAAATAATTGCTTGTGACATCGGCGGAAGTTCCGACCGTTAATTTTCTTGCCTGCTCTGTCTTTACGGAAAAGCTTACGATAAAGCCCTTATCGGTCATATCGATGACGGCGGCGTCGTTTCCGGGAACTGTGGATTCGCCCGCGCTGAGCGCAAGGGAGCTGACGGTTCCGCTTACGGGAGCTGTTATTTCTCCGCCGAGAGATTTTTCCTTTAAGGTACGGACCTTTTCTCTTGCGTCGGCGATATCCTGTTCCTGTCTTTCAAGCTCTATTTCAGCCTGAGTATTTGCGACGGAATCGGACGACTGCTTCACCGTGAGATTATTTTCAAGAGTTTTAAGGTTCTTCTCTTTCTCTTTGAGGGAATCCTCAAGAGCTTTTTTATCCTCGGCAATTTTCACGGAAAGAGCCGATTTTGCCGATTCGAGGGCTTCTTCTTTTTCGCTTAGATTTTTCCTGTTGGTTATTTCCGCGGAAATTTCCGCGCTTTGACTCTTAAGCTCTTTTTTTGCCTCGCTTTTAAGCTCGTTCAGATTTTTCTTTGCCTCATTGAGCCTGTTTTGACCGTCTCCGTCGTCAGTCATGCTTTCAAGCTCCTGTTTAACAGACATAAGTTCTTCGATAAGCTCTTCTTTTATTTGTTTTTTGATTTTCTCCAGTTCCTTTTCAGCGGATTCATAGATTTTTTTGTATTTATTGTAAAGAGTTTGTTTTTTATAGATATTCTGCTTCGTATTATTGCTGACGTTCTGATCCTCCATAAGTTCCGCGAGATCCTCGTTCAGATAGCGAATCTCTCTCGAAATGCTGTCAGCCTGCTCGTAGAGATCGGAAATGCCGTCCGTCCCCTCGGAGATATCGAAGTTTGATATCTTATTCATGACGTTGTTATATTCCGCCATTTTTTCTTCTATCTCGCGGTTTTTGGATTTTATCTCATCGCCGCTGTCGTTCACGGCTTCCGCCTGTGCGTCCTTGAGATCGCTCTCCGCCTTTTCAAAGTCCTCCTTTGCGTCGTTGCGGGCGTTCAAAGCGTCTTTTATACGTGCGTAGCAGTCCGACGGCAGACCCAGCATATCATCGGTGGAGAGAGCCGCTATCGCCGCTTCAATCTCCGCCTTCTTATCAAGAAGCGACTGCTTGTCGTCTTCGGAAAGCTCATCAACGGTCTCCTTTGCGGCGTTAAGCTTATTGTACCAATTTGCGGGCAGAAGAGTGTAATCGTCCGAATCTATTCCCGCGAGAGCGGAGTCGGTGTCCGACTGCAATATTTCAAGGTCGATATCGCTGATATCCTTATATTTTGAATTCGTATGTGTTCTAAGCTCCAGAACCTCACTTTCGAGTTTCTCCTCGGAAATGAAGTCGGAAGAATATTTTTCGCGCAGATACGACGAAGAATCATATCTTTCGATATCGTACTCGATATCGGCGATATCCTCTTTTGCACATTCTATCTCAAAACGCTCCGCCAGATAGCCCGCGCCCTCTCCCGCAGCGGCGAGCGCCTTGCGGTAATCAAATGTAAGATTGCGGAGCGTTTTTTCCGCTTCGGCAAGTTCGGTGCTTTCCGTTCCCTCAAGAGAGTAGATCACATCTCCCTTATTCACGGTATCGCCGACCTTAACGTGAACGGCGCTTACGACCCTTGTTTCATCGGACTTAACGCTGTAGCTTTTTCCCGCCGAGATATTGCCGCTTCCTCGTATCTGTTCGTTCACCTCGCCGCTTTCGGCGCACTGCACCGATACCTGCGGAAGCGACATATTCATGATAGTGTTTGAAAAAAAAGTAAGCACGAGCATAACCGCGAGAAATACTATTGCGATTGTTTTGATTATCTCCTTGCGAGCCGTTGCGGGAGTCTTTTTTTCTTTTTCCGTATTCGTCATTCTTCTTCTCCTTCTTCGGTGTCCTTTGGTTTTATAATTATCATAGGGTGAGTTTCATAATATTTCATAAGTTTTTTCCTGTCCGCCTTATCGTCAAAGTATCTGTAAATCCTCTTTGCGATATACGCAAGAAGCGCGCATAACGATACTGTCCAGTAGCAGGCGGAAATAAGCAGCAGCACAAACGGTACAAAAAATATACTGTAAAGCGTATATATATCCATATGCGCCGCTCTGTCGGCGTCCGCATAAAACGGATATATTATATCCGAATCCGAATTTAAAAGCTTTCGTCGGTTTTTCGCGTTTTCGCTTATTTTTTTCAGCTTGAATTCCGAACGGCTGTCGATAACCGAAGCGTTTTTTGTATCCTCCTCGATTCCGAACGATTCTCTCACTATACCCTCCGCGAAGCCTTCTATCGGGTCGGGAAGAAGAATATCGTAAGATGAAAACCTTACTTCCTCCATAGACTGATAGGGAAGATATACGGTTCCCGTAAGACCGTCGTCCCCGTAGGCGTTTTTGAGATATTTCGTCTGCGGAGATCTTATAACCGCCGATATTATGTAATTTTTCCCGTTTGCGGAAACATTCATTCCCGATGTGTCGAGCGAGCCGAAAAGCTTCCACGAAGCAAGATCGTCAAGCACTATCGTATCGATATTGGCGCTTTCATCGGTATAAACGCTTCCCGAAACAATTTCGGGAATATGCACGGTGAAATAATCCCCGCCGGTAATAAAGGCGGTCATCACCGCGGAATCCTTATTGCCCGAAACGATCATTTCTTTTCGGGCGCTGTAGCAGTCGGAATAAAATCCTTCACCGGTATCCGAAAGCTGTTCCTTGACCTTATCGATGATTTTTTTTCTGGAAGAATAAATTTCTCCCACCGATAAAGCACTCGCTTCACTCGTATAGACCGATACGGCGGAATACGGATTTTCGCTGTCATACGCCCACCTGTCAGCGGAGTCCTGCAGAGATACCTCGTCCGCAGCTTTCAGATAATACGCAGCCGCAGATAAAAGTGCCGCTCCGAGAATAATATCCGCGATCAGGATGCTAAGGTTGATTTTTCTTTTAGTCATTTTATTATCCCTTTATGCCTCCGGAATAGGTTATTCCCTCAACAAGATAATCCTCTCCCCACAGGAACAGGAGCATCGGGGGGATCATGTATATTACCGCAACCGCAAAGGCTATTCCCGTATCCTCGGCGTTTATCTTCGAGAGAAAGACCGAAAGCGGATGCATTGAGGTGTCCGAAAGAAGTATCATCGGCTGTTCAACCATATTCCAGTAATCTATGAAAATAAGCATCATTACCGAAAAGATCGCGCTTCTGCACACGGGGAGATACACATTGACAAATATGCTGAACTCGCTTGCTCCGTCAAGTCTCGCGGCTTCATAGAACGCGGACGGTATCCTCTTCATCACCTTTGTAAGGAGAAACACCGCAAAAGGCGAAAAAATTCCGGGCAGAATGATCGCAAGTCTCGTATCGAGGATTCCGAGCTTCTCCGAAACGATAAAATTCGGCACCATTGTTACCTGATACGGCGTGAGCATTAAAAATACATAGACAAGAAATACAGCGTCTTTCAGTCTGCTTTTTATCCTTGCGAAGCCGTATGACGCAAACAGCGCCACAGCCGTCTGAAAGATCACAACGGGAACGGTGAGTATCACCGAATTCCAGAATTTCAGAAGATAGTCGGGACTCATAATAAGCGCCGTCTTAAACTGGTCAAGGGACACTCTGTCGGGAATAAGCTTCAGATTAATCGTCTCGGAAATATATGTATGATTTCCGCCCTTAAGCGAGCTGAATACGTTTCCGTAAGCGGAGCTTATCTCCGAACTTGACATAAACGAGCTTACTATTGTCAGAACCGTAGGCGTTATGAAAACCACCGCCGAAAATACGGCTATAATTGTAAGCAGTCCCTTAACAAGGAACTTCTTTATAATTTTTCTTTTATGAAGAGCGTTTTTCATTCCTCAATATCCTCTCCGAATCTGCTGTCGCAGAAAATAAGGATTCCCACAATGACCGCCATGCCGAGCATCATTATTATCGCCGCGGAAGAAAGCTTCTGATAGTCAAGCGTGCGGAAAGTGTTGTTCATATAGTGCTGCAAAAGATAAAGCCCCTCGTAAGGATAATCTCCCGTGAGAAGATATACCTCCCTGAAAAGCTTGAAGGAATTTATCATCGAAAGAATGGTGACAAATATTATTGTCGGGGAAATATATCTGAGCTTGATATGAAAGAAGCGGTAGATTCTTCCCGCGCCTTCAAGCTCCGCAACCTCGATAAGATCCTTCGGTATTCCTCCGAGAGCGGAAAGGAACAGTATCATATTATACCCCAGATTCTTCCACAAAAACAGAAGCGCTATCACGATAAGCGCCCAATCCGTTTTGAGCCAGTCAACCGCCTCAAAACCGAACAGCCGCGTAAGAGTCGAATTAAGAGTCCCGTTATAGTGAAACACGACCTGCCAGATAAGCACAACCGATGCCGCGGGAACCATAACGGGACTCAAAAGCATACTTCGGAACATACTCTTTGCGGGAATCGACGATTCCATCAGCATTGCAAGCAGCATTGAGATCACGACTGCCGGCGGAACGGTTATAAGCGACAGAACAAGCGTATTTCCCAGAGCCGTTTTAAACGCTTCGTTTGCAAATATCGCCTTGAAATTGTCAAGTCCCACAAATTTCTTTGAGATGGGATTATCCACGAGAGCATAGTATATCACCGTGAAAAACGGCAATATAAAGAACACCGACATTCCCACAAGGCTCGGCGCAGTCGAAAGCTTTGCGAAAAGCGTATTCGTGTCATTTATTGATTTTTTTCTTGTTTTTTTTCCTTTCATTTGCAGCGTCCTTATTTTCAGATATTTTTTTCCGCAATTTAATTATACATTCATTGTTTTTCCTTTTCAACAAATGTACCGTTTTGTAATAATTTTTATCTTTATTGTGGTTTTATCCCGCTTTCGACTATCTCGTTTTTTTCGCTTTCGGTGATATATCCCGCCGAAACCATCGCGTCAAGCACCTGAGACTGACGCTCCAAAGACAGATCCTCGTTTACGTTCGGGGAATATACCGACGGCGCGTTCGGTATTCCGACAAGAAGAGCGCACTGATACTCATTCATCTCCGATGGAGGTATTCCGAAATAGTGTATGCTCGCGTCGCGGATATTGTAGCAGTTGTCCCCGTAGTAAATACTGTTTATATAAAGCTCGAGGATCTCGTCCTTGGTAAATTCTTCCTCCATATCGAGAGCGGTGAACAGCTCCGCCGCCTTTCGTATAAAGGATTTTTCCTGAGTGTAGTACATATTCTTTGCAAGCTGCTGGGTTATCGTCGAGCCTCCCTCGGCAAGGCGGCGTTCTTTCAGATTTATTATCACTGCCTGTCCTATTGATCGTATATCAAATCCGCAGTGGTCATAATATCTTTTATCCTCGACAGCCACGAGAGCTTCGATATAAAAATCGGGTATATCCGAAAGAGGGGTGAAATTTTTCTCCGAGCGGATATTTTCGGCTGCTTTTTCAAGCGGAACAGCCGTAACGGCGCGCGAATACATCTCATATCCGAGACAGCCTATGTAGGTTACGACGGCGCAAATGACAGCCGCGGCAAAAAAGAGCAGCCTGCCGATAATTCCGCCCTTTCTTTTTCGGATATTGCATTTATAATCTTCATCGTCGGCGTCATCATAAAATTCGTCTTTGTCTTTCATACGCGGCTCCTTTCATCTGTACCAATCGAACTAATACAGTTATATCACATATTTTCCGCGTTGTCAAGAAAAAAACTCATTTTTTACTGTATTGTAACATAATACGACTTTTTTTCAGAAAACGGGAAAAAATTTCAGACTGTTTTCACAAATTTTTTCCGAAAAACCGTTTACATCCGCTTAAAAATGTTATATAATAAAAAATGTATACTTGTTTTCACGAAAAGAGGCATTCAGATGAAAATCAACTGGAATGAAAAATATCACACGGTATCAGTCTATGCGATAATCACTTTTACGATTTGTCTTGTTATATACATGCTCATGATGAATATTTCGGTGATAATGAACGGAGTACGGGCTTTTCTCGGAGTATGTACCCCCATAATCTGGGGAATTGTCATTGCGTACCTCATCAATCCGGTAACAAAATGGACGGAAAACGCCCTCTCAAAGCTGACGGACAAAAAAAAGCCTCACCCCAAGCTTAAAAGAATTCTTGCGGTCGTTATCTCCATGCTTTTTTTACTTGCGGGGATAACCGCGCTCATTATAATAATCATTCCTCAGTCGTTCGAAAGCATTATGTCGATTTTCAATAATTTCGATACATATATGGAAAATATTGAAGGACGAATCGATGAATTTTTAAAGAACTATCCCGAAATATCAAATACGATAAACAGCAAATTCGACGAGATAACCGCATATATCAATTCTCTCGTTGATACTCTCCTGCCGAAGGTCGGAGATCTTATCAAGACCGTCAGGGACGGCGCGGTAAGCGTATTCAATTTCCTCACGGATATGCTTGTGGGACTTATCGTTGCCGTATATTTTCTTCTGGACAAGGAGCATTTTCTCGCTCAGTGCAGAAAAGCGGTCCACGCTCTCGTTCCGAAAAGCTTTCTGGACGAATTTCTCCGTATCTGCGATCACACGAATCAGTCTCTCAGCGGATTTATTTCGGGAAAAATCGTTGATTCCATCATCATCGGCGTTCTCTGTTTTATCTGCATGACGATAATGGGACTTGACTATGCCGTTCTGATAAGCGTTATAATCGGGATAACGAATATCATCCCCGTTTTCGGTCCGATATTCGGAGCTATTCCGGGAGCACTCCTGCTGCTTATCTCCTCTCCCAAGCAGTTTATTCCGTTTATTATCCTCGTAATAGTCATTCAGCAGCTTGACGGAAACGTCATAGGTCCGAAGATACTCGGAAGTTCCACGGGACTTTCCGCGTTCTGGGTTCTTTTTGCCATTCTTGTCGGCGGAGGGCTGTTCGGATTTGCGGGAATGTTACTCGGAGTACCTATCTTCGCGGTTTTGTATTCACTTATCGAAGATCTTCTGAATTCTCTGCTTGAAAAGAAGGGACTTTCCTCAAAAACCGAGGACTACGCGGGAAACGCCGTTTCAGGCAAAAGTACCAAGCCGAAAGCCGCAAGTCCCCTTACAAAGAAAATAGAACTCGGCGGAAACAAAAACAGAAAAAAGCTCCCTGTAGACGAAAATACGGGAAATAAAGATAAAAAAGAGGCGGATAAAAATGACGTATAAATACGACCCGCATATGCACACCAGCGAGGCAAGCGCCTGCGCACACAGCACCGCCCGCGAAATGGCGGACAAATACAAGGCGGAAGGCTATACGGGAATTATTGTCACAAATCATTATTTTAACGGAAACACCTGCGTTCCCGGCGATATTCCGTGGAAAGAGCGCGTGGAGCGTTACTGTCTGGGATATGAGCTTGCGAAAAAAAGAGGGGAAGAAATAGGACTTGACGTTTTCTTCGGCTTCGAGTACGGAAACGGTCAGGCGGATCTTCTCACCTACGGACTTTCGGGCAAGTGGCTGTACGAGCATCCCGAAATACTTGATATGAGTATTGCGGATTATATCCGATTTGTTCACGGATTCGGCGGATTTGTCGTTCATGCTCACCCTTTCAGAGAAGCGGATTACATTGCCTCCTACACGCTCGCTCCCCGCTTCGAGGACGCGGTCGAAACAATCAATGCCTCAAACCGCGAAAAAAAATACAATGACCACGCAAAAACATACGCTTCATGGTTCGGTCTTCCCGAAACGGGAGGCTCCGATTCCCACGATACAAGCGGACGCTTCTACAGGGGCGGAATCGAAACGGACCGCAGACTTACATCTGTGGAAGATTATATTGATGCTGTAAGAAACCGAAGGATTCTGAGAATTATTGATAACAACGGGTGAAACAGCAAAAAAAACAATGTAAATTTTACATTCACGGCAAAAACAATAAAAAAATTTTGAAATTTTGTTATATTTGACATAGAATTCACAAAAAATTAACAACTTTCTCCTCAAAGTATGTTAAAATTAATGTGTATAAGAACGCAAAGCTTTTTGCAATCAAACGAAAGGATGAACAAATTAATGTCAAACAGATTATTTCAGGGTCTTATTCACCAGATGCGCGACACCATGGACTGCGTTATCGGAGTAGTCGATACTTCGGCGACCATCATCGCCTGCAGTGAGCTTACCAAAATCGGTACAACAAATGAATTTGTTTCTCTCGATCTGAGCGATTCCCATGATATTTTTGTCCGCGACGGTTATACCTACAAGCCTTTCGGTTCACATATCAAGCCCGACTACGCCGTTTTCGTGGAAGGCACCGATGAAAACTCCGCAAAATATGCAAGTATCCTTTCCATCACGCTCTCTTCAATAAAACAGTACTACGATGAAAAATACGACAGGAACAATTTTATAAAGAATGTCGTTCTCGATAACGTTCTCCCCGGAGATATCGTCGTAAAGGCAAGAGAGCTTCATTTCAACAACGATGTCAGCAGAGTCGTTTTCCTTATAAGGATAGTCTCCTCCAACGACGTTTCCGCTTACGACGTCATACAAAATCTCTTCCCCGACAAGACAAAGGATTTCGTTTTCAATATCTCCGAAACGGATATCGTCCTTGTCAAGGAAATAAAAAGCACCGTTGAATCAAAGGATCTCGAAAAACTTGCGCGTTCCATTTCAGACACGCTTTCCGGCGAATTCTATACGAGAGTAAACGTCGGCATAGGAACCGCCGTGGTCGGCGTGAAAGATCTCGCGCGCTCTTTCAAGGAAGCGCAGATATCTCTTGAGGTCGGCAAGGTTTTCGATACCGACAAAATAATCTGCTCTTACGACAATCTCGGAATAGCGAGACTTATCTATCACCTGCCCACAACGCTCTGCGAAACCTTTCTCGCGGAGGTCTTCAAGAAAGGCTCAATAGAATCACTCGATCATGAAACTCTTTTCACCATACAGCGTTTCTTTGAAAATAATCTGAACGTCTCGGAGACTTCAAGAAAATTATTCGTTCACAGAAACACTCTCGTTTACCGCCTTGAAAAAATCAAGAAGCTGACGGGACTTGACCTTCGCGAATTCGACCACGCGATAGTCTTTAAAATAGCTCTTATGGTAAAGAAATACCTTTCGGCTAATCCAACCAAGTTTTAATATGGTTTTCCGTGAGAAAAAGATAATCGGAAAAAGCAAAGCTCAAGAGGAAGTGAGAAAACCATGATTGAACTCAAAAACGTCTCCGTTACCTATCAGAACGGAGTCGAGGCTCTTCACAACGTAAGCCTTACGATACCCGACGAGGAGTTTGCGTTCGTTGTCGGCGAATCGGGCGCGGGAAAAAGCACCCTCATAAAACTGCTCATCAAGGAAATCAATGCCTCAAGCGGTCAGGTCAAGGTAAACGGCTTCGACCTCTCAAAGCTCAGGCAAAAAGACGTACCTAAGCTCAGACGCACCATCGGCTTCGTTTTTCAGGACTTCAAGCTTATCAATACGCTTAACGTTTACGACAATGTGGCTTTCGTTCTGCGAAGCATCGACGCTCCCATGAAATAC
>CAZCUQ010000041.1:0-15035 GCA_964501705.1 uncultured Ruminococcus sp.
TAGTAAAGTATACAAAAATAAACATCGAATTTTGTTAAATTTATATAAGTGAACGATTCTTTCCAAAAAATCTTGACAGAACAGGTAAATAATGCTATACTTAAATTGCCGATAAAAAAGAAAACATCGGCGCGTAAACGGACATTAAACAAGGAGGATTTTATTATGAAAAACAAGGCAAATATCATGCTCTCCACAATCAATGACGTAAAGGAATTTGTTTCACAGGTTACTCTCTGCGATTACGATGTAGACCTTATTTCGGGAAGATACGCGGTTGACGCAAAATCTATCATGGGTATCTTCAGCCTTGACCTCTCAAAGCCCATTCAGCTTGAAGCTCAGACCAAGGACGCTTCCGAATTCTTTGAGAAGATAAAGCAGTTTATCGTAGAATAATTTCCGAGCGTTTTTGAAGTCCTGCAGTCTCGTTTTATTCGGAGCTGTCGGTTTTATTATACTATATTGCTGCGGGTTCTGTCAAGACATTCGGAAATTTTTTCACGGAAATCATTTTTCGGATCTGCTTTTTTCGGTCTGCAAGTCAGTTTTTATTTGATCCTTATCAAATTCGCTCATTTCGATAAGGATCAAATTTTGTTTCCTTTTCCTCGCGATCCGTTTGTATAAAATCAGATAAAAATCGGGACTGTTTGCGTACAGTCCCGATTTTTGTATGTATTCTTATCAGGAAGAACTTGTGTTCATATTCGGCATTGAGCCGTACATACCGTCTCCGAGCATATTGTACACCTTGATGGTCGGAGCAAGCCATACTTCTCCCGTGCCGCGGTAGACATTCACCAGACCTTCTCCGCTGACAGCCGAGCCTATAAGAGTTTTTGCGGAGCGCTCCACAGTAAATTCTATATTTCCGCGGCGGAGTACGGAAAAGTTTCCGTCAACCTTAAGCACATCGTTGTTCAGCTCAATGATGTCTATCTCGCTCATGGGAACCGCACATTCCAGAACGCACAGTCCCGGACCCGTAACAGACATCCGGAAGATCCCTTCGCCTCCGAGCGCCGCAGAGGACAGGTTTCTCTGCATAAACGGCTCGACCGCGACGCTTCCCTGCGCCGCGTAGAACATTCCCTTATCGACGATTATCCTTTCGCCCTGCGCGAGATCAATAACGATAAAATGCTTGAATGAGGGTTCGAGAACTACCATTCCCGTACCCTTGTATTCGGGGCGGGCAGCCGCTTCGCCCGTGACCGCTCCCGAAAAAATCCTGCCGATAGCGTTTGAGACGGTCATTCCCGAAACCATCTCAAGATTTCCCTGAAAATAGCTCATAGCTCCGGGTTCGATCTTAACGCTGCTGTTTTCGATATATATAGCTATCTGTCTTACGCGGATATTCTGTCTTTCCATGAAATACATAGTCTGGGCGGAGTACATACTTCTCGTGCCCATAAGCCTTTGATATTCCATGACATCGATTTTTATTCCGGGAGCCTCGCTCGAATCTATGATTCTGATGTTTTCTCTTGTTCCTATAGCGTTATACTTCATTTACGATGATCTCCCGTCAGCCCGCGTTGATTCCGTAGCTTCCGCAGAGAGCCGCAAGACCGCCGGAGAATCCGCTGCCTATAGCGTTGAATTTCCATTCCGCACCGTTTCTGTAAAGCTCGCCGCAGACAACGGCAGTCTCAATGGAGAAATCCTCCGAGAGGTCGTATCGAATAAGCTCGGTGCCTGAAGTTTCATCTACTATGCGAATAAACGCATTGGAAACCTGTCCGAAATTCTGTCCTCTTTTTTCGGCGTCGTAGATAGTAACGGTAAAATCAATTTTTTCGATATTCGCGGGAACTGCCGAAAGGTCAACCATGATCTGTTCATCGTCGCCGTCGCCCGCTCCCGTGAGGTTATCGCCCATGCTTTTGACCGAACCCGAAGAGTGAGTCTGGTTGCCGTAGAAGATAAAATCCGAATCGGAAGCGGCTTTTCCGTCAGCGCCGAGTAAAAATGCGGAAGCGTCAAGGTCAAAATCCGAGCCGCCGTCATACTTATTGACGTCCCAGCCAAGACCTACCATAATTTTCGTAAGACCGGGGTTGGTTTTTGTAAGGTCAACCTTCTGACCCTTCTGTAAAGATATTGCCATAGTTTATACATTCCTTTCATTTCGGTTAAAAAATAGTAGCAAATCAAATTTGTTAATAAGATTATATCATAATATTCTCAACAAGTCAATAATTTTAATAAACTTTCAATAAAAATAATTGTATTTTCATTATTCTAATCATTTCTTAAAAATTATAAAAAATACTCGCTTGCGCGAGTATTTCCGTGTTATTTTCCGTAGGCGCGGACTTTGCGGTTACCTCTGCCCGATGCGGCGTTTGCGGCAATATATTATCGCCAATATTCCGTTTTCTGCTGTTTCTTTTCCTCCGCGAGAGCGTTTGCGGCACTTATCAGCTTATTGCTGTCGGGCTTGTACATTTCATCGTACATCTTCACAAATTCAAGGGCGGAAGCCTCGTCCATCGGTTTGCTCATTAAAAATCCCTGAATGTAGTCGCATTTCAGATTGATTATCGAACGGTACTGCGCCATTGTCTCAACACCCTCGGCAACGGTTTTTATCCCCATTTTATGAACAAGATCGACAATACTGTCGGTTATCTTGTAATCCTTGCCGTGTCCCGCGATATTGTCAACAAAGGATTTATCTACTTTAAGGCATGATATGGGAAAATTTTTCAGATAATTCAGCGAGCTGTAGCCCGTTCCGAAATCATCGAGAGCTATCCCGAAGCCAAGCTCACGCATTTCGTTTATATAGCTTTCCGCTTTGCCCTCGGAATCGACGATTACCGTTTCGGTCAGTTCCACCTGAACATTCGCGGGATTAACCTGTGTAATATCAAGCACCCTGCGGATATTCTCCAGAAAATCCTGGCTTTTCAGCTGAACAGCCGAAACGTTTATCGACATGATTATGTCCTTATTGTATTCATTCAGCTGCTTGAGGAACCGGCAGCCCGTCTCGAATACCCACATTCCGATACGCACTATTTCGCCCGTTTCCTCGGCGATCTGTACAAATTTTGAGGGCGGAACGTAGCCTAAATCCTCCGATTCCCAGCGGACGAGCATCTCAAATCCGTGAAGAGTGTTGTCCGCCGTTGAAACTATGGGCTGATAGTGAAGATACAGTTCTCCTTTGTCAAGCGCGTGAGTGAGAAACTGCGAAATGGCAGCCTTGTCCGTGACCTTGTTCTGAAGAGTGTAATTGAAGAAGCTCAAACGGTTCTTTCCCTTTTCCTTGGATCTCGCGAGAGCTATCTCCGCACCGCACAGAAGAGCGTCCGAGGATTTCCCGTCATCCGGAAAGAGAGCGGCTCCCTCGGAGCATTTGATGTAAAGATCGGAGGTAAGCACCCTGACGGGATTTTCGAGAAGAGAAGAAAATCTCTTTACCGCGTCGGTTATTTCTTTTCTGCCGTCCTCCGTTTCGATTACCACGGCGAAGGTGTCGGAATTGAAACGGAAAACTCTTCCGAAGCAGGTTTTTAATTTTTCCGCGAAATCCACAAGGACTTCATCGCCGAATTTATGACCGAGAGTTTCGTTTATCCATCTGAAATTGTCGATATCAAAGAAAACCACTCCGAAGCGCGAATCGGAATCCGATCTTGCGGCTATGAGATCCTCGATACATTCATAAAGCCTTATGCGGTTTTTCACTCCCGTAAGTGAGTCGAGACTTTCATAGTCGTTTATCACCGCGTTCTTTTTCTGTATGCTTTCCGAAAGAGAATCGATCGCCCTTGCGACGTCGCCTATTTCATTCAGAGATTCATCGTTTATTCTGAGATTGTAGTTTCCCGCGGATATTTCGTAAATTGCTTTCTTTATCGCGGGAAGAGAACGCGTTTCTCTCTTTACGGTAATGATAAGCACGGTAAGCAGCACCGCTATAAGCGACGCAAGAAGGACAGCGTTTGCAAAAATGACCTTTCCCGACTGCTTTTTTACATCATCGAATCCGACTGCCATGTAAAGATTAAGCGATGTGTTCGGCTCGGCGGCGCGGGCGCAGAAAAAATGCTCATTGTCATTTAGCTTTGAAGCGCCGTTTTCCCCTGAAAATATAACCTCGTCCGAAGAATCGGTGATAATAAGCTCGCCGTTCATGGGAAAACCGAATGAGCCGAAATAATCGCTGAAAACGGAATATTTAATATCCGTGCCGGCGTATCCCACAAGAGTCTGCCTGTAGTAAACGGGATATACTATCGTAATGCAGCTTTCGTCGAATCCGATACCTTCGGAGCTTACATAACAATGCTTATTTGTGCCGACCGCGATATTGTTGCGCCATGGCATCTCCGAGGGACTGCATACTCCATCGCCCGCAGATGAGATATATTTACCGTCGCTGTCGCGGATTATCCATACAGAGGCTGTAAATCCGTCGTTTCCCGCCGCCGCAGAACACACCGCTCTTAACGTATCGTCGGAATCCTTGCTGTCGGCGCTCACAAGCAAAGACGACACCTTTTCCGAGGAAGCCGCAGCCTCTATGATACCCATTTTCTGTGTGAAATAGTTATCCGCCGCAAGAGAGACTGTTTCAAGACCCTGCATTGCGCCCTCTCTTGCCGCTTCTTTGTATCCGTCCGATACGGACAATGAAACTATGCAGAACATAACTGCTATAAGAAACGCGCATATCAGGACAATTACCGCTATCAGCTTGAACGAAAAGCTTGTTTTCGACTTTTCTTCAAATTTACTTATCATATATTATACTCCGAAAATGATCGCTTGAATGAAACGGCGGAAACCGTTCATACGCATAACTCTTTGTCCGAAAAAATTTCGGAGCAAAGCTGTTAATATGTATTATAACATTAATTTTATAAAATTTCAAGTAAATTTAACCAAAATATGAATTTTTTTGTTATTTATCCAAAATTCTCCCCGTTTTTTCGGAATATTCACTAAAGGTAAAAATTCCTTTGCTTTTTTTCCGACGGATTTTCCCTTGACTTGACAGCAAAAAGATATTATAATTATTTTCATGAGATAACATACAAGTACGGAAAGGGAAGATGTATGAAAACAAAAAAGTTTTTCCTGAGCTTATCGATTGCGTTTTTTTTGCTCTGCGCTTCCGGCTGCGCGGAAAAAGACGGCGGACAGGTTCTTGAAACAGTAATTAAAACTCAGACCGAAATACAGACATCTGCCGAGTCCGCCGATGTCTCTTCCGAAAGCTCCGAATCCGAAGGATTTGAAATTCCCGATATCTCCATGGAGCATGAATTTCCCGAAGGCGAATCGTATGTGACCTCCCCGACGGAAACAACGGAAAATGTCACGGCGGAAGATTTTTCCGAAAAAACCGCGGTAACCGCCGAAGAGTTTCCCGAAGCGTCCGAAGAAACCGTCTCGGCGCAAAATCTGCTTTCGTCGGACGGCGGCAGCGTTATCATCGATAATACCGGAACCGAAAACTCCGAAGCGGCTGTTCCCGCGCTCTCCTACGCGCAGAGCTATCACGCGCTCAATTTTAAAAAGCAGTCGGGAATGTGGTTTTCATATCTTGAATATCAAAGGATACTTAAAGGCAAGACCGAAGAGGAATTCACCTATGAAGTTGAAACTGCCTTTGACAATATGGTCAGGCTTGGCATCAATACGGTTTACGTTCAGATAAGACCTTTCGGCGACGCTTATTATTTCTCGGATTATTTTCCCTGTGGGGATCTTATGACAAAAGCCTTTGACCCGCTTGAGATCATGGTTCGGAAGGCTCACGAAAAAGGACTTTCCGTACACGGCTGGATAAATCCCCTCAGAATTCAGGACAAGAACGCCATGTGGGCGCTCTCGGAAAGATTTGTCGTCAAACAGTGGTACAGTCAGAAAAAGAATATGTTCCTTTATGAGGACAGATACTATCTCGACCCGTCCTCGGAAGAGGTAAGAAGGCTTATCTGTGACGGAGTACAGGAGATCCTCGAAAAATATAAGGTCGACGGTATTCAGATAGACGACTATTTCTACCCGTCGGCGGATTTTTCTCTCGACGAGGAAAGCTATAAGGCTTCGGGAACGGCTCTTTCACAGAGTGAATTCAGACTCGCCTCCGTTTCGCAGATGGTAAAGGATATTTACGATACGGTCAAAAAAACAAATCCCACCGCCGTTTTCGGGATTTCTCCCATGGGATATATCGACGGGAACTATGAAAATCTCTTCGCCGATGTGAAATTATGGTGCAAAGAAGAGGGATACTGCGATTATATCTGCCCGCAGATCTATTTCGGCTTCGAGCATGAAATAAGACCTTACGAGAAAACTCTGCTTGAATGGAAAAATATCTGCCGTGAGGATATCGACGTGGTTATCGGAATAGGCGCGTACAGAGCGGGTACGGAAAACATCACCGCGGGTACCGGGAAAAACGAGTGGCTCGACAATACCGACGTCATATCGAGACAGATCAAAACAGCGGAAAAATACGGCTGCGGATATGCTCTTTTCAGATACGATTCTCTGTTTTGCCCCGACGAGAGCGTTAAATCTTACGTTGAAAAAGAACTTGAAAATATTCGGAAAAATTAACGAACCCTATTCCATTTTCCGAGAATATGTGTTATAATAAGATAAAATATAAATTGAAAGGAAGTTTACATAATATGGCAAGCGAAATCAGGGACGCATCTCTTTGGGAAAGCGGTAAAATAAAAATCGACTGGGTAAAGGCAAATATGCCTCTTCTGAATTCCATTGAGGAGGATTTTACGAGAGACAAGCCCTTTGCGGGACTTAAAATAGCGCTCTCCGTTCATCTTGAGGCAAAAACGGCGTATCTTTGCAAGGTGCTCGCGGCAGGGGGAGCGGAAATGTACGTTACGGGTTCCAATCCTCTTTCTACACAGGACGATGTTGCGGCGGCTCTCGTTCATGACGGACTGAACGTTTTTGCGTGGTATGACGCGACCGAAGAGGAATATCACCGCCATACGTCAGAGGTCATCGCAGCGGGTCCGAATATTATCATCGACGATGGGGGAGATCTCGTTAATCTTATCCACACGGAATATAAGGATAAGATTAACGACGTTATCGGCGGCTGTGAGGAAACTACCACGGGTATTATCCGACTTATCGCGCGCGACAGGGAGGGAGAACTCAGATTCCCCATGGTTCTGGTCAACAACGCCGACTGCAAACACCTTTTCGATAACAGATACGGAACGGGTCAGTCTGTATGGGACGGAATAAACCGCACGACAAACCTTATCGTTGCGGGAAAGAACGTCGTGGTCGCGGGATACGGCTGGTGCGGAAAGGGAGTTTCCATGAGAGCAAAGGGGCTGGGAGCGAACGTTATCGTCACCGAGGTTGACCCTATAAAGGCGATCGAAGCCATAATGGACGGCTTTAAGGTAATGAAAATGGAAGAAGCCGCAAAAATAGGAGACTTTTTCATCACGGTAACGGGCTGCAAGGACGTTATCACCGAAAAATCCTTTAACGTGATGAAGAACGGCGCTATCTGCTGCAACGCGGGACATTTCGACTGTGAAGTTGACGTCAGGGGTCTTAAAGCTATGGCTGTCGAAGAAAAGGTCGCAAGGCATAATATCCGGGGATATGTTCTCCCCGACGGCAGACAGATAAATGTAATCGCTCAGGGCAGACTTGTAAATCTTGCCGCAGGAGACGGCCACCCCGCCGAGATAATGGATATGTCCTTTGCAATTCAGGCACTTTCCGCTCTTCATCTTGTGAAGAATAAGGGAAAGCTTAACTCCATGATAATAGACGTTCCCGGGGAAGTTGACAGGGAAGTCGCGCAAAGGCTCCTGCGTTTCAGAGGTTATGAGATAGACAAGCTCTCTCCCGAACAAGAAAAATATTTAAACAGCTGGAATGTCGAATAATGAAATTTCAGCCGTATGACGATTAGGACTTTTCCGCAAAAAGGACGGGTGATTCCGATTTTGAAAATAAAAAAATCCGCGCTCTTTGCCGCTGTGTTTTTCATGTTGTCGGTACTCTGCCGTATTCCCGTTTCGGCGGTCACATTCAAGCCCGATTTTTCTCTTGCCAGCAAAGCGGCGGTCATGATAAATCTCGATACGGGAGATGTTGTGTTTGAAAAAAATTCGGACAAGAAAATGTATCCCGCGTCTCTTACAAAGATAGTGACGGCTCTTGTTGTGCTTGACAATGTGGACGATCTTGAAAATACGTATTTTGAAGCTCCGCTTGCCGTTTATGACGACCTCTTCAATACGGGAGCGCTCACTATCGGCATATCAAAGGGCGAAACAGTAAGCGTAAAGGATCTGATGTACAGTATGCTTGTATACTCCGCGTGCGAATCGGCGGGAATACTCGCATATAACGTCGGAGGCGGAAGCATACCAAATTTTGTCGATATGATGAACGATAAGGTGAGTGAGATAGGCTGCGTGGGAACAAATTTCGTGAATCCTCACGGACTTTATGACAGAGCGCAGTATACAAACGCCGCCGATATGGCGAAGATCACAGAGTACGCTCTTGAAAATTACCCCGTTTTCGAGGAGATAGCCTGCACAACGGAATATTCCATGGGCGCGACAAATTACAGAGAGGCGGGCTGGGCGTCGTTTGTTCACTCGAATAAAATGACTAATCCCGCAAGCGAATATTACTATGAATACGCCAGAGGAATAAAAACGGGAACTACCGACGAATCGGGAAGAAATCTCGTTTCCATTGCCGAAAAAAACGGCATGAGCTATCTTCTTGTTACAATGGGCGCTCCGATGTATGATGACAACGGATTTAACTCGTGGGGAAATTTTGAGGATCAGATAAAGCTTTATGACTGGGCGTTCGATACTCTTTCCTATCAGACTCTTATCCCCGCAGGACAGGAGATCACGGAATTGCAGGTAAATCTCGGTGCGGATAAGGACTACGTGCGGCTTGTCACCTGCGAAAGTTCCTCTATGCTTTGGTCGTCTGAAATAGATGTCAACAAATTAAAGGTGACTATCGACACGTCCGATTATACCGAAGAGGACGGCAGCGTGACCGCTCCCATAGAAAAGGATCAAAAGCTCGGAACCTATTCTCTTTCCCTGAACGGAGAAAAAATAGTGTCGGTAGATCTTATCGCACAGGAAAGCATCGCGCTTTCAAGATGGGAATATAATCTTCACAAGACAAAGGAATTTTTCCATTCTCCGTGGTTCGCGGCGGCTGTCGCGATAGCGGCGCTTCTTATTGCGGGATATATTTTTATCCTTGTCGCGGGAGAAAGAAGCCGGAAAAAACGGAAGATAAAAAAGGTCAGAAGATCCCGTAAATTCTAAAACAGAAAGAGGACAGCCCGTGTCCTCTTTTTTAATTCCAGTATTTTCTGTCAAGCGAACGAAACTGCACGGCAAGCGCTATATGCTTTTTGTCTATGATATCCGCTCCGTCCGAATCGGCTATTGTTCTTGCGACCTTTAATATTCTGTCATAGGCTCTTGCCGAAAGACCCATTCTTTCAAAAACCTTTTCAAGTGAATCCGACGCGGAGTCGGTGAGAGGACAGAATTCCTTCAGCTTATCCGGAGTTATTCCCGCGTTGCAGGTGATACCCGTTCCTTTAAAGCGTCTGTTTTGTATTTCCCGCACTTTTTGGACGCGTTCTCTTATGCTGACGGAGCTTTCCGATTTCTTGTCAGAGCGCAGACTTGCAAACTCAACGGGAGCAGTCTCTACGTGGATATCGAATCTGTCAAGAAGAGGTCCGCTTATCTTTGACAGATATTTATGTACCATCGCTTCATTGCAGGTGCATTTTTTTGTCGGGTGACCGAAATATCCGCACGGACAGGGATTCATCGCCGCGACAAGCATAAAGCTGCACGGATATTCGACCGTTCCCGCGGCGCGTGAGATAACGACTTTTTTATCCTCAAGAGGCTGACGGAGAATTTCAAGCGTCCGCCTGTCGAATTCGGGAAGCTCGTCAAGGAAAAGCACTCCGTTATGTGCGAGTGAAATTTCTCCGGGACGCGGAACGGTGCCGCCTCCCGCAAGTCCCGATGATGAAATTGTGTGATGAGGAGAGCGGAAAGGACGTTCCGTAACGAGCGGATTATCCTTTGAGATATTTCCGCTTATCGAATGGATATTTGTGGTTTCTATGGATTCCTCAAAGGTCATTTCGGGCAGAATGGACGGCAGGCATTTCGCCAGCATGGATTTTCCCGACCCCGGAGATCCTATCATCAGAATATTATGTCCTCCCGCAGCGGCGTATTCGATTGCGCGTTTGGCTATTTCCTGACCCATTACATCGGCGAAATCGTTAGCGCATACGGTTTTCTTTTTTCCGCCCGTATATTTTCCCGCAGGGATTATGCAGCTTTCACGGGAAAAATGCTTTATTATTTCCCTGATATTTGAAACGCCGTACACGGCTATTTCATCCACGACGCTTGCTTCGAGGGAATTGTCCGCAGGCACAAAGACGTTCTCAAAGCCTTCTTTTTTAGCGAGGATCACCATTGGAAGAACTCCGTTCACAGGGCGGATATCTCCGTTTAAGGCTACTTCACCGATAAAGGCTGTTTTTGAAAGATCGTCCCCGATCTCTCCCATGACGGTCAGCAGCGAAATAAGTATCGCCATATCGTGCATACTGCCCGTTTTTTTCGTATCGGCGGGAGCAAGATTCACAATTACTCTTGCAAGAGGAAATTTTAATCCAACGCTGCGAAGAGCCGCCTTGATTCTTTCACGGCTTTCCTTCACGACAACATCGCCGAGTCCCACTATGTCAAATGCGGGAGTACCTCTGCTGACTTCTATTTCAACATCCACGGGAAAAGCGTTTAGTCCGAACAGCCCCAGACTGTTTATTTTTGTGTAAATACTTTTGTTATCGTTCATTTTTTAATTCCTTTTTTATTTGCGGCGAAAGGTCATAAATTTTGAATAAGCTCAATGACCTCTGCGGCAATACCCTCGGATATTCCCATGGTTTTTGCTATATCCGACAAAGAAGCGTTTTTCAGCTCCGCTTTTGTTCTGTATTTAAGGAGAAGCTTCCGCGCTTTTTTTTCACCTATCCCTTTTATTTCGGTAAGCTCAAGAGAGTATGCTTCCCTGCGGTGCTTATTGCGCTGAAAGGTTATCGAAAAGCGGTGAACCTCATCCTGTATTCTTGTCAGGAGCATAAACGCAGCCTTTGTTTCGCTCACGGATATTTCCCCGCCGCCCGTAGCAATGGCGCGTGTGCGGTGGCGGTTATCCTTGACCATTCCGAAAAGCGGAACGTCTATTCCGAGACTGCGAAGCACGGGAGCGACAGCGTTTACCTGTCCTTGACCGCCGTCGAGAAGAATAAGATCGGGAAGAGCGGCAAAGCCCTCGTCACGGTCTTCGGAGTCAAGGTAACGCAGGAATCTCCGTTCCAGGACTTCTGCCATGGCGGCGCAGTCGTTTTGCGTTGCCAGACTTTTTATTGTGAATTTCCTGTATGCCTTTTTAAGAGGGCGGCCGTTTTCAAAGACAACCATTCCCGCGACCATAGACTGCGAGCCGAGGTTTGAAATATCATAGCTTTCGATATACTGAGGAGGAGCTTTAAGTCCGAGAACCTTTCCGAGTTCCGCGAGAGCGTTTATCTCAGCGCCCGTGCGGTCTGTTTTAAGCGAGAGATATTCTCCCGCGTTTGCCTTTGCGAGGTCAAGAAGTTTTTTTCCTCTGCCTATTTTCGGAAAGATTATATCCACCGCATGACCTGCTCTTTCGCGGAGAAGCTGTTCGGTTATTTCCTTTTCGGCGAATTCCTCTGTCATGATATTTCGCGGTATCTCGCGCACAGGGGAATAAAACTGCGGGAGAAAAGCCTCAATAAGGTTTTCGTCCGTATCACAGTCAATGGGAAATTCCGCTCTGTCGGCGAGTTTTCCGCCTCTGTACATGATAACTGCGGCATAAGCGTGTTTTCCGTTCACGGAAAAGTTTATCACATCTGTATCGGGCATATTTTCCGCGATGATCTTTTGATTATCGGCGGCTTTTTTTATAGCCGCGATCCTGTCGCGGTATCTTGCGGCGGCTTCAAAATCAAGATTTTCCGCGGCGTTGTTCATCTTTCGGGAGAGTTCCTCCACCGACTGCACCGAGCCGCCCTTTATATAAGAGACAGCCTCATTCACTGTCTGTCTGTAATCCTCTTCGGAGATACAGCCCGTGCATACTCCCATACATTTTTTAATGTGACGGTTAAGGCACGGGCGTTCTTTTTTTATTTCCTGCGGGAATTTCCTTCGGCAATCGGGGAGCATAAAAACGCTGTTTGCCTCGTTGACAGCCTGACGTGCGACGTATACGGACATAAACGGACCGAGATACGTTCCGCCGCCGTTTTTCTGCATAGCGACAGTAATACGAGGATATGCCTCATCGGAAATTTTAATGTAGCAGTATCCCTTATCGTCCTTCAGGAGTATATTGTATTTCGGTGAATATTCTTTTATCATCGAACATTCCAGAACGAGCGCCTCATATTCCGAATCGGTAACGATGAAGTCGTAATCGTAAACATTCTCAACCATTTTTGCTACCTTAACGGTATGGTCGGGATTCTCGCGGAAATAAGAAGTCACACGGTTACGGAGATTTTTTGCTTTTCCGATATAAATTATATCGCCGGATTTGTTTTTCATCTGATAAACTCCGGGAGATGAAGTAAGCTTTGAAGTTTTTTCCCGTAAAAACGGAAGTCTTTCATTCATAATAAAAAAATCCTTTCAAATATATTATAGCATAACGAAAGCGGAATACCATGAATAATTTAGCAGGATTTTATGTATAAAATATTAAGAGCGCACAATGGAGAACTCAAAGAGGAGTACGATTTCATTTCTCTTTGGCGTTCCTCGCACCCTTATGCCCGAGATAAACAGCTGCGGGATAAAACGAACGATACTAATCGTTCCCCGCCGCATTTCTCACGAAAACTCTCCTGTACGCCTTGTAGATGAGAGGCAGGAGAAAAGCCGATAAAATACATTCTATCGGAAGCATCAGGAGATTTTTCACGATCCTCGGTGAAAACCATATGAAAAACGCGTCCCATTCGGGCTTTGTCATTATCGGAAAATGAGGATTCGTATAACAGTCGTATAATATGCAGGAATTAAGTATCATCTGAAAAACGAGGATTCCTATCGCTCTCGCGATAATAACTCTCACGGGGAAAGATTTTCCCGACGCTCTTCTGTACAAAAGCACCCCGTATACGGCAGCCGCCGCAACCTTTACAAGCAAAAGCCAGATATTATAGTCTCTCGCGACCTTGCCGTCGAGAAAATATCCTATTACGTCTATCCCCGCCGCGCCGAGCATTGCCGCCGACGGTCCGAACAGCATTGCTATGGCCATGGTTCCGATAAACGCAAAGCTTATTCTTATATCCTCCGTTATATAGATTGAAAGATTCCGCAGCACAACAGCCACCGCGATAAGCATACCCGTAACAGTCAGCGTTGAAATCTTTTTGAGTTCGAGCGCGGACTCTCTGTAATCGTAAAAAATGCCTTTCATAGCAGATCCTCCTTATTCTCCGTTTTGTGCATTATATACCTTCGGGTCATACAATACTCACGTCTGCGACGGAATTTTTCGCACGGACGGTAAGAAAAAAGAGTAAAAAGGCTCGGTTTATAATACATTCAGCGGGATGCGGAAAATGCACCGCAAACGGAAAGCATCCGTTTTTCGTTCCCGCCGCAACTCCCCGTCGGCGGAACACTGTACGCGCGTTTTCCTACTCTGTGTTTTATGTACTTGCTGAAAAAACAGTGTCAGAACGCAATATCATTCGCGAGATCGTAAAGTCTGTCGTCAAAAGGTTTTGTCATTGTGAGAGCTTCTTTGATATCTATATCGTAAACCTCCTCCTTTTTCATTCCGACGATTCGTCCCGAAAGACCTTTGTTCAGAAGCTCGACCGCGTAACAGCCCATTTTTGTGGCAGCGACCCTGTCTCTGAGAGTCGGCGCGCCGCCTCTCTGGACGTGACCCAGAACGGTATAGCGCGTTTCAATACCCGTAAGCTCTGTGAGCTTCTCGGCAAACACGCGGGAATCTCCGCATCCTTCGGCAAAAACGATGATGGAGTGCTGTTTTCTGTCCGCGTGGAGCTTCATAAGCTTTTCGCCTATTTTATTTATGTCGTATTTTCTTTCGGGGACGCATATTCCCTCCGCTCCGACAGCCACTCCGACGTTAAGCGCGAGCCAGCCCGCGTCTCTTCCCATGACCTCGACCACGGAGCATTTGCTGTGAGATTCCGCCGTATCCCTGAGTTTGTCTATCATATCAACCGCCGTATTCATAGCCGTATCATAGCCTATCGTATAATCCGTGCAGGCTATATCGTTATCTATGGTTCCGGGGATCCCTATGCAGGGAACTCCCTTTTCCGACAGAGCAGACGCTCCCCTGAAGGAGCCGTCCCCGCCGATAACGACTATTCCGCACACTCCGAGAGACGCGCATTTATCCGCCGCCTCCCGTTGGACTTCATCTCTGACGAATTCATCGCATCTGCCCGTATAAAGCACCGTTCCGCCCCTTTGGATTATCCCCGAAACATCGCGTGCGTGAAGTTCCGTGATATCACCATCGAGAAGACCCTTATATCCTCTTTTTATTCCGTAAACCATATAGCCCTTGGAGATAGCCGCTCTTGTGACCGCTCTGACGGCGGCGTTCATTCCGGGAGCGTCTCCTCCGCTTGTCAGTATGCCTATTGCTTTATCCAAAAAAAACACCCTTTCATAAGGAAAAAATACCGCATAATTAATTATACACGAAAAAAAACGGATTGTCAATAGCCCCTCGGAAACCGAAAAGCGCGGCTGATGGCGAAAGATTTTGTCAGCGGCCGCGCGCCGGTTTCCGAGGAGGTCTGATAATCACGGAAAGCTTTTTTCACCGATTATTGCTGTTTTTTATATGTATAGTCAACGACATTAAAAATTTGACTTATAGTC
>CAZCUQ010000042.1:0-14732 GCA_964501705.1 uncultured Ruminococcus sp.
GCAAAAATTTGCATATATGATTTTTGCGCAGACTGAAAGCACAAATTTTAATGTCATTTACTATATCTGTCAAATCTAACAGGAAGAGCCTCTATTTCCGAAATTGCGGCGTTCAGATCTATGCCGCGCACCTTTTCAATCTCGCCCTTGTCGCAGGCCTCGGAAAGCTCGCGGCTGATGGGAATACTGCCCAGAAAACGGATGTTGTTTTCTCTGCATATGCTGTCGATATGGCTTTCTCCGTAGATATATATCTTTTCCTTGCAGTGAGGACATTCAACATAGCTCATATTCTCAACAATGCCTAAAATGGGAATATTCATCATATTTGCCATATGGATAGCCTTGCCGACTATCATTGCAACAAGATCCTGGGGAGAGGAAACGATGATTATTCCGTCAAGCGGTATCGACTGGAAAACGGTAAGAGGCACATCACCGGTTCCGGGAGGCATATCAACGAACATATAGTCAACATCGTCCCAGATAACGTCTGTCCAGAACTGCTTTACGACTCCCGCGATGATGGGTCCTCTCCATACAACGGGGTCGGTGGGGTTTTCAAGCATCAGGTTGATTGACATGACCTGTACGCCGTTTTTGCTCCTTGACGGGATGATCCCGTCCTCCACACTCATGGCACGATCCGATATGCCGAACATTTTAGGAACGGACGGACCTGTGACGTCAGCGTCGAGAACGGCGCAGTTCTTGTCCCCGGCGGTCATAGCGGAAGCGAGAAGCGCCGTAACGAGAGATTTTCCGACGCCTCCCTTTCCGCTGACGATACCTATCACCTTTTTAACGGTACTTTTTTCATTCAGTTTTTCAATAAAGCTTTCGGGAGACTGTTTTCCTCTGTCGGAACAATCCTCTCCGCAGCCCGAACAGTTGTGATTACAATCGCTCAAAAATATTACTTCCTTTCATTTTTAGTATATTCGCATTATACCACATTATTCCGTTCTTGTCAAGCATTGCGCCGACAAGGCGATTCATCACTTTACGCTTCTGCTTTTTATCTCCGAAACAAGCTTATAAAAATATCTTTCCTCGGCGGCGAAATCAGCCGCGTCAACGTAAAATTGCTCAAGCTCGTCGTGAACCTTTTTTGCTTCGCGGAGACAGTTCACCGCCTCGGCAAGAAGTTCCGCGCAGGCTCCCTTGTCAAAGCGAAGCCGCAGCTTCTTTTGCGCAAGCTCCGTTTTATCGTAAAATCTCATAAAACGTATAGGACGATACTCATCGGGTCTTTCGCTCGTAATGAAATTCGCCGAGATGAACGCGGTCTTTATTTCGGGAATTATTAAGTGCTCATACATAGGCGACGAATGCATATACGACGCGCTTATTATCACATCATATCCGCGCTTCACCGCGTTTTCCTCAAATGCGCGGAGGAATCTGTCGGAGCCGTAAAATAAATCGTCCGCAAGAAGATATATCGTATGATCCCTCGGAACAAACAGTGAAAAGCCGTCAGGCGTAATTGCCGACAAAGCTCTGTACTCCGCGTTTCCTGCGGAATTTGTCTGCTTTTTCGGCAGAAGCTTTCTGCTAATCCTTTCGGTAAATCCGTCGGCCTTGCCGAGGAGAAGCGATCTGCCGCCTATCTGCGCCATATCGTCCGTGATCGACGACAACGCGGAAAGATATCTTCCGCATCTCTGGTGCCATCTGCCGTATTCATCCGTAACAGCCGCCACATTTGCCCGATTGCCGAACAGTTTATTCTGATCGATAAAGCTGTTCATATTGATTATCGTCTGATAAGCACAGGGATACATAGGCTCAAACACGTGCGGAGACGTTCCGTCAACGATTATCACTCCGCGTTCCTTGAGAAGCAGCGCGTCCAGTGAACCCGGATCAGCCGAACAATAAAACATATCCTTTTCCTCATCGGGAAAAGCTGCCGCGATCTTTTTCATCAGCGTGGATTTTCCGCATCCCGCCGTTCCTTTGATTATGTAGGTGAAATATCCTTTTTCAAAAATAATCCGCCCGAAATTCGTCTTAAATCCATGCGGGGAAGCTCCGCCCAGAAAGAAATCCATAATATCACCATCTCCATATAAAATCAGGCAAACGCCTATTTCATTTTATGACAAATCCTGCACAGCGTTACTTTTTAAATTAAAATAAACATCTGTTATATGCAAATCTTTGTTTAAAATATACTATGTTTTATTAAAAATTTAGTATTTTGTTACAAAATTATTTTATTCTCTTTATTTTTATATGAATATGTGATATAATAATTATAAACAAATATCGTTTGTAAAGGAGTATCGTATTATGGAAGAAACAAATGTAAAAGCAATTATACGCAAAAGAATCGAAAAAACAAAGCAGAACCTCGAAAAAAACCGCATGGAATGTATCGTTGCTCAGAGCGCGGGCGATGTGGTGAATATCGTAAAGGAACTGCTTGAGGAAAACTCCGTCGTCGCAAACGGCGGCTCTCAGACTCTTATCGAGACGGGAGTTATCGATCTGCTCAGAAGCGGAAATTACAAATATCTCGACCGTTCGGGACTTTCGGGCGATGCTATCAAAAAATGCTACAAGGCAAGTCTTTCCGCCGATACATATCTCTGCAGCGCCAACGCAATAACCGAAAAGGGCGAGCTTTACAACGTTGACGGCAACGGAAACAGAGTTGCCGCTTTATGTTACGGTCCGGATTCCGTCATTGTCGTCGCAGGCTGCAATAAGATCGTAGCGGATATACATGAGGCGATTACAAGGGTTAAAAATCTTGCCGCTCCGACAAATGCCCTGCGGCTCGGCTGCGACACTTACTGTCACGAAAAAGGCGAATGTATGGCTTACGCTTCGGGAGACAGCTCCGTTACCGGAGGATGCAGGAGCGAGGACAGGATCTGCTGCAGCTACGTTATTACGGGATATCAGAGAGTTCCAGGAAGAATAAAGGTTATTCTCGTCTGCGAAGAACTCGGCTATTGATGTAATTTTTTCCGTGTAAAATAATTACAATTAATCTGCTGTAATTTTATCATTGCAATTTCGGACAAAATACTGTACAATATATATAGATTAAATTGAACAATTTGATCTGATAACAACAACCACACTATTCTCTCTAAAAATCTTTCCAGGAAAAATCACCGTACTTAAACGGTGATTTTTCTTTTATAATAAATTACGCGCAAAGCCTTTATATGCTCTGCGCGTTCGTTCAGAATATTTCTATTGAAAAGACAAATGTATGCTTCATTTCGGGAGAGAGCCTTATCGCGTGAGGCATTTTCGTAAGCTCGTTCGTTTTATCACAGTAAACGGGAACGGACGACCACGGCTCAAGGCATACGAAAGAAGCTTTTTCCTTATACGGCGACCAGACCGCAATACAGCCCTTATTGTCAAAAGAAACCTTAACTCCCCTTTGAGTTTTTTTGCTGCGAAGCGAAATTTCCGATGAATTCGGATTATCCTTCATAAATACATCGTTTGCGAAAAGTTCTCTTGTTATATCCACCTTATCCGTGTTATCGGCGATAAGTATTTCTTTTCCGGGGAAAATCTGCTTGACTGTCTCACGCTGTTCGTACATAACATAATAATCCTCAAAGCTTTCGTTATCCTGTAAAGGACATCTGAACGCGGGATGACCTCCCACAAAAAAATACATATCATCAGTTCCCGTATTTTCGGTGATATAATATTCCGTAAGCTTATTTCCGGTAAGAACATACTTTACCGCAAAGACAAAATCAAACGGATATAATTTCTTCGTCTCTTCGTTTGATCTCAGAATGTACGAAACGCTGTTTTCGGTATTTTCGCGAAGCTCAAACTCCGTATCTCTCGCAAATCCGTGATTTGACATACGAAACTTTTCTCCGTTTACGGTAAATGTCTTATCGTCCGTACTGCATACGAACGGAAAAAGCACGGGAGCATGACGCGCCCATATCACCGGGTCAGCCTGCCAGATGTACTCTTTTCCGCCTTTGTCCTTAAATGAAGTAAGCTCCGCTCCGAATGAATTTATAACTACGGAAAATCCCTCTGAACCGATAACACTCTGCATAATGATTCCTCCTGCTAATCAATAAGTTCGGATATCTTCCTGTTTTCTTCCTCGGAAAAGGATATCTTTTCCGCTGCCTTTACATTTTCGAGAATCTGCGAAGAACGGCTCGCTCCCGTGATAACGGTAGTCACCGCTTCATTCTTCAATACCCACGAAAGCGCCATCTGCGAAAGAGTCTGCCCTCTTTCCGAAGCTATTTTGTTAAGAGAGTTAAGTTTCAGGATCATCTCATTGGTGATCTCTTCCTTTATCCATGTTCTGCCTTTTCCTGCCCTTGAATCGGCGGGGATACCGTGCAGATACCTGTCTGTCAGAAGCCCCTGATACAACGGGGAATACACTGCCAGTCCGAATCCCTCTTCAAGCGCGAGCTTATCAAGCCCATCCCTTTCTATCCATCTGTTGAGCATTGAGTATGACGGCTGATTGACAATATACGGAGTTTTAAGCTCCATAAAAATCTTTGTTATTTCTGCGGTTTTTTCGCTTGAATAATTGGAAATCCCTATATACAGAGCTTTTCCGCGGCGCACCGCGTTATCGAGCGCGAGAGCTGTTTCTTCAAGGGGAGTATTCGGGTCGTAAATATGATGATAGTAAATATCAACATAGTCGATACTCATGCGGCGGAGGCTTTGATCGAGACTCGCCGTGAGATATTTCCGCGAGCCGTTTTTATCTCCGTAAGGTCCATCCCACATTTCGTAGCCCGCTTTTGTGGCAATTATTATTTCATCGCGGTAATTCTTAAATCCTCTTTCGAGTATTTTGCCGAAATTTTCCTCAGCCGAGCCTTTATGAGGATTTCCGTAATTATTGGCAAGATCGAAATAAGTTATTCCGTTATCGAATGCTGTAAGGATCATTTCCTCCATATTCGAGAAAACATCGTTATGACCGAAATTCTGCCACAGTCCGAGAGATACCGCCGGGAGTTTAAGACCGCTTTTCCCGCATTTTCGGTAAACCATTTTATCATATCTTTTATCGCTTGCGATATACATTTCATGCACCTCTTATTATTTCAATTATTTTTTCGGCGACTTCCTCTTCGCTCATATCGGAGCTGTCAAGAAGGATCGCATCGGAAGCCTTCCTCAAAGGATTTATTTCCCTGTGGATATCGGCATAGTCTCTTGCTTTTATATCGTTTAATACGTCCTCATAGACGCATTTTTCTCCCTTTTCGGCAAGTTCGTCAAAACGTCTTTTTGCTCTCACCTCGTCCGACGCGGTAAGATATATCTTAACGTCGGCGTTTACAAGGACAGCCGTTCCTATGTCCCTTCCGTCCATGATAACGTTATTCTTTGAGGCGATATCGCGCTGTATCGTCAGAAAATGCTCTCTGACTTTTCCGATAGCCGAAACCGCAGAGGCTCCCATGGATATTTCCGGAGTTCTGATAAGTGAGGAAACGTCCTCGCCGTTTAAGAAGATATGCTGCACGCCGTCAATTATTTTAAGCGTTACACTTATCTTGTCAAGAAGCGGAATTACTTCCTCCGCATTTTTCGGATCTTTTCCCGCTCTTATAACATAAAGCGCGGCGGTTCGGTAGATTGCTCCCGTATCGACATAGATAAATCCCAGTTCCTTTGCGGCTTTTTTTGCGGCAGTCGATTTTCCCGCACCCGCAGGCCCGTCGATCGCGACATTTATATATTTCATATTTTTTCTCCCTTACATTGAAATTCCCGCAGAGTATCCCGTAGAAAAGGCTATCTGCAAATTAAATCCTCCCGTGTACGCATCAGTGTCAATGACTTCTCCCGCAAAGAAAAGTCCTTTGCAGAGCTTTGATTCCATGGTTTTCGGATCGATCTCCGAGGTATCGACTCCCCCGCTTGTAATGACAGCTTCGTCGATAGGACGAAATTCCTTTACCGTAAGAGGGAACTTCTTTATTAAAGAAATAAGCTTTCTTCTGTCCTCACGGCTTATTTGATTTACCTTTTTTTCGGCGGGTATTTCCGAAAGCTTTACAACCGCAGGTATCATTTTAGCGGGCAGAAGCTTACCCAGAGAATTTATAAGATCCTTGTTTTTTTCCTCGGAAAAATCACGGAGAATCCTCTCATCAAGTTTTTTCTCGCTGAGTGCCGGTTTTAAGTCGATAAACAGCTTATATCTTCCGCGCCGTGGCTCGCGGATATGACTTGAAGCGCTTAACACAAGAGGACCCGAAACTCCGAAATGAGTAAAAAGCATTTCTCCCATACCGCTGTGGAGAATTTTATTCGTTTCGGTATCAAAAAGCGTAAGCACCACATTTTTAAGAGATAATCCCATCATTTCGGACGGATATTTTTCCTCTGTCACAATGGGAACAAGGGACGCTTTCGGCGAAATTACCCTGTGTCCCGCTTTTTCCGCAAAAATATATCCGTCTCCGTCAGAACCTGTCCTCGGGTATGATTTTCCTCCCGTCGCCACGAGAACACTTTTTGAAAGAAGCTTTTCACCTTTGCATATTACTCCGCAGACAGTTTTGTCCGAAATTATTATATCCGAGACTTTCCCCCGCATTACCCGTACCTTGCGCTCCGCAAGAGCCGTTCTGAAAGCGTTTACTATATCTTCCGCCTTATCCGAAACGGGAAAGACCCTGTTTCCTCTTTCCGTTTTGAGCGGCACACCGAGATCTTCAAAAAAGTTCATGGTGTCCTCCGAGGAAAATTTTGAATAAGCCGAATACAAAAATTTTGAATTTACGGGAATATTCGCGAAAAACTCATCGCGGGTGCAGTTATTTGTCACGTTGCAGCGTCCTTTTCCCGTAATGCGAAGCTTTCTTCCGATAAATTCGTTCTTCTCGATGATAAGGACTTCTTTTCCCATATCGGCGGCGCTCACCGCAGCCATAAGACCTGCCGCTCCCGCGCCTATTATTATAACATCAGCCATATCAGTTTATACTCTGCTCGTTTGTATTGTAATCCTGATCGTCGGATTTTTCAAATACCTCGTATTTGTCCCATATCCCCTCGAGGCGCTCGAAGTTTTTCGCGACATACTCCTGTTTTTTCATTCCGACCGCCGAAATAAGCGCGTTGATAAGGCTCATAGGGGCAACGAGAGAATCCGCGAAGGATACCATATCGCTGTGCGCAAGCAGAAGATGATCCGCGTATTTTGCGAGAGGAGACGCTTTGCTGTCGGTTATCCCGATAACCTTCGCTCCGTTTTCATGCGCGTAGCGAAACGCTTTGACCGTATGCTTAGAGTATCTCGGAAAGCTTACGCCTATCATGATATCACCGTCGCCGATATTTAATATCTGCTCAAACATTTCGCTTGTACTTGTAGTGTGGATAATTTTTACGTTATCAAACATGATATTGAAATAAAATACGATAAAACGAGCAAGCACCGACGCGGAGCGCGCGCCTATAACATAGATGTTCTTAGCCTCCACAAGAGCGTCAACGGTGGTATAGAATTCTTCCCTGTCGGTTTCTTCGAGAGTTTTTCTTATTTGTTCGATATCGAAATTAAGAACTCTTGTCAGAACGTCCTCTCCCGCAAGCTGATCGTTCATCACGTTCATTCTCTGCACTGTGGTAAGCTTATTGCTGGTGAATTCCTTCAAAGCCTTCTGTAATTCGGGATATCCCTCGTAGCCAAGCTCCGAAGCGAATCTCACAACGGTGGATTCGCTCACGCCGACTATCCCGCCGAGTCTTGAAGCCGTCATAAACGCCGCCTTGTCATAATGATCCATAATATACTCCGCGATCTTTCTGTGTCCCTTTGAAAGAGAGGGTATCATTTCACCGAGTCTGCCGATAATTTCATTTGGCATTTTATTTTCCTCATTTCATTCCCAGAGCTCCTGCTGCTTTGAGATAATTTCCGCGCGCCTGGCACAGGTTTCAGACGTATTTTTTATATATATGCCCTTTTCGTCCTTTGATATGATATCTCCCTCGCGGATATTATCACATTCCCGCAGGGGTATATTCTGCCTGAGACCTTTTTCGTCAAGGCAAACGGCATATCCGCCCTCGATTCTGTCAACCGACAGACAGATCTTTTTCTGTTCTGACATAAAGCTTTTCACCGTCCGAAAAAACAGTAATCGTACCGCCGAGATCCGTGCGGTATATATTTGCCGAATATTTTTCAAGTCTGTTAAGTGCCTCATCCGACGGATGCCCGTATTTATTGTCTTTTCCGCAGGAAATGACCGAAACGGACGGATCTGCCTCCGAAAGAAATTTTTCCGTGCTTGAGTATTTGCTCCCGTGATGACCTGCCTTTAAAACATCTGCGGACAGATCCGCTCCGCTTTCGATAAGGTCGTCTTCGGCTTCTTTTTCGGCGTCTCCCGTAAAAAGAAAAGAAGTATTTCCCTTGATTATTTTGCAGACAACCGAATAATTATTAAGATCCCCATAGCCGCTGCCGACGGGAGCGAGAATTATCAATTCCGCGCCGTCAAGAGAGTAACTCTTTCCCGCTTCCGCCGCCGTTAATTTCTTGTCCTTGCCCTTGACAGCGTTGAGAAAATCCTCATATACCGCGGATGTCGGAACGGAGGAATCGGGAATTTTCGGAGCTATTATCTTTCCGACATCAAAGCTCTCGATAACGCTCGGAAGCCCTCCTATATGATCCGAATGAGGATGAGTTGCGATTATATAGTCAAGCTTGCTTATTCCGAGTGCCTTTATCTCCTTAACCACCGTATTCCCGTATTCTTTTTCTCCGGCATCGATAAGAACGGCAGTATCTCCCGAAACAATAAGCTCGCTGTCTCCCTGACCGACGTCAAGAAAATACACCGCAAAATCAAAATTTTCGTCCGCAGCCGCCGACGTCGGGGAAATATCGGGAAGATCATTCCTGTCTGAAATAATACCCTTTTCGATACACACTCCGGTAAGAGCAAGCACGCATATGATAAATATAACAAGCGCGGAAAAAGTGGTTTTCAGCAGTTTTTTCCCCGAAAAGCGGGAAGCTTTGCTTTTCTTTCGCCTTTTAGTCATTTTGTTTCCTCTTACTGTTCGGAATATGTATTATCGTAATACGTTATGGGGGAAGAAGTTCCCGCTTTCATCTGCAAAAAGCTCTCGCGGCTCATAAGAACCTGTCTCGGTTTAGCGCCGTCGGGCGGACCCACAACGCCCATTTCCTCAAGCTCGTCCATGATTCTTGCGGCTCTTGCGTAGCCGAGCTTTAATTTTCTCTGAATAAACGTTGTCGAACACTGACCGTTATCCACGACGCACTCGATCGCCCTGTCGATAAGATCCTCGTCAGTTCCCTCGTAGGTTTTTCCGTTATCGGCGGGTTTTTCACCCTTTGCGGCGGGGATATTGCTTTCGATCTCGCTGATGATATTTTCATCGTAGGAAACATCTCCCGCGCCGTTCTTGATGTAATCGACAACAGCAGACACTTCCTTATCGGAGGTAAAGCAGTTCTGCACTCTGACAGGCTTTGCTATGGTTTGCGGAGAAAAAAGCATATCTCCCTGACCGAGAAGCTTTTCCGCTCCCGATTCATTGAGAATAGTTCGCGAATCAATTGAGGAGGCGACTTTAAGCGCGATCCTTGAGGGGATATTCGCCTTGATAAGTCCCGTAACAACATCGACCGTAGGACGCTGGGTAGCTATGATGAGGTGCATTCCCGCCGCTCTTGCCATTTGAGCGAGACGGCAGATGGAATCCTCGACTTCGCCCGCAGCCGCCATCATAAGATCGGCAAGCTCGTCTATAATGATGACTATTCTCGGAAGAGTTTCCATTTCATCATCGGTTTCCGCTCTTTCGTTGTAGCCGTTGATATCCCTGACATTTTTGTCGGCAAAGAGCTTATAGCGCTTGAGCATTTCCTGAACCGCCCACGCAAGCGCTCCCGCAGCCTTTCTCGGGTCTGTAACGACGGGAATGAGAAGATGCGGTATGCCGTCGTAAATTTTAAATTCAACCACCTTCGGGTCGATAAGCACAAGCCGTACCTCGTCGGGAGTCGCGTTATAGAGAAGACTCATGATAATGCCGTTCGTGCAGACGGATTTTCCCGAACCCGTAGTTCCCGCAATGATAATATGAGGAAGCTTTGAAATATCTCCGAGAATAACTTCTCCGTCGATATTTTTCCCGACAGCGAACGTAAGTCTGCTCTTTGCGTTCTTGAACTCCTCCGAGCCTATGATATCTCGCATTGTAACGGTATCCTTGACCTTATTGGGGACTTCTATTCCGACAGCGGCTTTTCCCGGAATGGGCGCTTCGATCCTTACGCCCTCTGCGGCGAGATTAAGCGCAATATCATCGGCGAGACTTGTTATTTTTGATATTTTAACGCCCGCGCTGGGCTGAAGCTCGTACCTTGTGACGGTGGGACCGCGGTGGATCCCGACGATCCTTGTGGTAACACCGAAGCTTTTCAAGGTATTCACAAGAATTTCCGCATTGTTTTTCATTTCGGCGGCGGCATTCTCGGCGTTATCCTTGTTGTGGCTTTCCTTCAGAAGCTCGATAGGCGGGAAATGGTATTCGTATACTGTTTTTTCCTCAGACATGATTTCTTTCTGAATATCCTGCGCCGTCATTGCTTCGGGCATATCAAGCGCTTCTTCATCGGATATCTTCGTGGAAGCAAGAGTAGAACCCTTGGACGCGGCTTTTTCACGCGCGGGAGAAACTGCCCTCATAAGCTTCGGAGAACGTTCCCGTTCGTTATTTTCCGAAGCTGCGGTCTTAGGAGCGGGGGCTTCTCGGACGGGAGCGGGAATGATCTCTTCCTCTTCACTTTCATTTGCGTCAAAAGGGATATCCTCCTTAACGTTATCGGAATTTTCGGAAACGGGTTTTATAACCGAACCGTAGATCTTATTAACTTCATCGGTTTCCTTTTCCTGTTTTTTGCTTCTTCCCGAAAGAGCCGCTTTTCTGATGATATCGTCAAGCTCGCCCGAAGCGTTTGTCATATCGTCCTTTGCCGACTTTGCCTTTTGTTTTATATCCTCGGAAGCGGCCTTTGCCTTTGCTTTGGCGCTTTCATTCGCCGCAATGGTTCTTGCGATAATATCCGCTTCCTCCATGGTTTTTTCTTTTGCCGCTTCTTTTTTTGATTTTTTCCCGTCAGGAATTTTAATATCTATATTGAAATCACCCTTGGGGATATCCTCGTCAAAATCCGCATTCTTTTGAGGATTTTTAAGCTTTTTTGCTCCGGGAGGAGCCTTGAATTCGCCATCGTCAGTTCTTTTTCTGCGCGGGCGTTCGGGTATCTCTTCATAGTCGTCTCTTGCCTCGGCTGCGGAGACAAAGAGATTTTTAATGAGTCTCAGAAAATCGAAGATGGTTTTGTTGAACACAAAGCAAACCGCCGTAAACATCAGGACGACAATAAGAATAGAAGCTCCCGTTTTCCCGAATATACCGAGAAGCACCTCTCCGAGAACAGCGCTTATAAGTCCTCCGCCCATCAGATCCTTACCCGAACTGTACAGTTCCGTGAAGCGCTGCGTAAGAGTCAGCGTATCGGGCAGAGTGAGCTTCGAGAAAATTCTCATAGCTCCGCTTACAATGAGTATAAGCAGACAGCTCTGAACGATCTTCCCCTTGATATGATCGCCCGATTTATCTCTCGAAATCATCAGAGAAGTATAGAATAAAATAACGGGAATAAAAAATACCGAAACCCCAAACATTCCGAGAAGAAAATTATGTACGGAAAGCCATGCCGATTCGCCCTTTACCAAAGAGAAGGCAAGGATAAGGACTGCCAGAGCGAATATCAGCGTTGACCACAAAACCTTGTCGTTTCCATTTTTCTGTGCCGCTCTGCTTTTCGCGCTTCTGCCCGCGGAGCTTTTCGCCGCGCTGTTTTTACCTGCCGCCAAAATAAATAACCTCCATGAAATATCAAGCGATAATTCCCGCTTTCTCAAGGATAGACGCCGCGATCACGGCAATTCCGAGAACAAACGTATATACCGAAAAAATCCTAAATTTGTCCGTTTTTATAAGCCAGTTCAAAAGCTTAATCGCAAAGTATCCCGCAAGCGCTGCCGAAACAAAACCGACAAGCAAAGAAAGTACCGAGACGCTTTCACTTGTTTCCAAAGTCTCGGGGATCTCTACCACAGCGCCCGCAAGTATCACGGGGATTCCCAGAATGAAACTGTAAGTGACCGCTTCTTCCCGTTTGAGTCCCGTAAGAAGCGCTCCCGATATCGTTGAGCCTGACCGCGATACTCCCGGAACAAGCGCTATCCCCTGAAAAAATCCCACGGTAAGCGCTCCCTTTGCGTTCATTTCACCCGCAAGCTTTTTTCCGTCCGAATGTTTATCGGCAAAGTACAAAAGCGCGGAGGTGTACAAGAACGCGATTCCCTCAACGAGAATATCGCCGTCGGAGCTTATCCTCTCGAAAACGTCCTTAAATATGTAAAAAACAAAAAGCGGCAGAATGGAAACGATTATCATTACGATCATTCGTCTGTCGGGATTCATCTGTGAATATTTAAATTTTCCCCCCAAAATATCACCGAGCATTTTAAAAAACTCGGTTATCAGATCCTTTATCTTAGCCCGAAATGCGATAAACACGGCGACAAGCGTTCCGAGGTGCATTACCATTGTCGAAAGAACGGCCTCCGACCCTGTAATGCCCGCAAAATGCTGATATACCGATAAATGCCCGGAGCTTGAAACAGGGAGAAATTCCGTTGCTCCCTGAATAATTCCCTGAATAAGCGCGTCAAAAATATCCATAATAACCTCCGCTCAAGAATATCTCTGTTCTCCGTTCTCTATAAGTTCATAAAGGCAGTCAATGGCATCGGAGAGTCCTCCGAGATGATCTATAAGACCTTCGTCTACCGCAGCCTCGCCGTCGAGTACAGTACCCATATCAAGCGTCAGTTCACCCGTATTAAGCATAAGCTCCTTATATCTTTCCGATGAGATACGGCTGTTTCGGCAGACAAAGCCTGTTATTCTCTCCTGCATTGCCTCGAAGAATTTCATTGTCTGGGGCACTCCGAGGACAAGTCCGTTTGTTCTCACGGGGTGGACCGTCATGGTAGCCGACGGAACGATGAAAGATCTTTTCGCCGATACCGCAAGAGGAACGCCTATGGAGTGACCTCCTCCGAGAACCACCGAAACCGTAGGAGTTTTCATTCCCGCGATAAGCTCCGCGATCGCAAGTCCCGCCTCGACGTCTCCGCCGACTGTATTTAAGATGATAACAAGTCCCTCTATGCTTCTGTCCTGTTCGATGGCAACAAGAGCGGGCATGATATGCTCATATTTTGTTGTTTTATCGGTAGGCGGGAGAATATAATGCCCCTCGACCTGACCGATGATCGTAAGGCAATGGATAAGATGTTTGGAATTTGCCGAAAAAACCTCGCCTGTTTTTTCGATAAGCTCGGCTTCTTTAAGCTTTTCGGAAAGCTTGTTTTTATCCTCGTTTCCGTTTTCTTCGCGCGTTTCTTCACTTTTCATGGAAAAGCTCCTTTTAATTAAAGATTCACCATATTCTATGAGAAAAACGAGAAGATATACATCTTTAACATTATACCATTTTTCACATTCATTGTCAAGTTTACAATTTATTTACAACAGACCATACGCATGAAAGGGAACCATCCTCCGAAAAGGCGTTGCTGTAACCGGTTTGTAACAATTACATTGAGAACATCATAGGCGATGCTCGTTCGTGCGGTCGGAGCTTTGCGTTGAAACGTTAAAAAATGCAGTCAAGGCTTATTCCGAAAGAAAACACTTCCTCTTGATTTTCAAATTTTGAGAAAAATGTGTCAGGAGATATTGACAATTTCAAGAAAATTGATATTTGCGAATACCAATATACAAGCGACGCTATCGGCAACCGGGTAAAAACCCTTGTGACCGTGGCGACCGTATGGGCGTATTTCCGGCAGCTATCCATGAAAGAATTTTACGGCGTGACAACGCAGGTGCAGGAAGAAGTTTTGTTCCAAATAGGCTACCGCACGGACATAACGACGGCGAATGTTATCGCTCTCCGGGGCGTGAATTATGAAATCCCGCTCAAACGCCAACCTCTGAACAACAGGCAAGTCAAACATATTCGTCAAGCCTGTGTCACGAATAGCAAGTATTTGTTCTTTGACCTTATCAGACATAACCGCCGCCTTTCATTCATCTTCTGATAAATCCATGTTCATTTCAAGTTTGTAGTAAATATCTATATCCCTGATAATTCCGTCAATGTCCTTGTCGTCAAGGTCATATGTCCATTGTTGCAATTCATTGATTGTAGGGCATCTCTAAAAACCTCTTGACAAAGGTGGAGAAATATGGTATAATACAACTATGAAACTAAAACAAAAAAGCTTCTTTGATGAAGAAAACAGAATGGAAAAGATAAGCAAAATAGGCGATCCGTTAGAGATGCTGAATAAAGTCATAAAGTGGGAAATGTTCCGCGACACTCTAAAAGAAGCTGTGGTTAGAAAGGAAACTACAAGCAAGGATGGACGTCCGTCATACGACGTAGTGATGATGTTCAAAATTCTCATATTCAGCCTTTCAACTGATTTAGCAATGCTTGTTCCTATTTTGTACACGAATTCCCCTTTTTAAAGGGTTATTAGAGGTTACCTTATCTCACTTTTCTGTGTGATAATCAAGAGTTTTCATATGGGTTCTCTTTAAAT
>CAZCUQ010000043.1:0-14678 GCA_964501705.1 uncultured Ruminococcus sp.
TACGGTGGTATTTTTTATAAAAAAAAAAAAATTTTCGCGCAAAAAAATTGACATAAAAAAAAAAGAATGATATAATTTACCTTAACGGGAGGACAGAACAAGATGAGCATCGAAAAAATAAGCCCTGCGGAAATCGAACGCCGCAGCATGGAGATAATCGAAAGCGAAATCGGAGATGTCTCCCATTTATCGGAAAAAGAAAAAATTATCGTTAAAAGAGTTATTCATACGACTGCGGATTTTGATTATCTTAAAAATTTAAGGTTCTCCGAAAACGCTGTTTCGGACGCTCTTGAAGCAATAAAAAACGGCGCTGTTTTCGTGACCGATACAAATATGGCTCTGGCGGGAATAAATAAATCCGCGCTGGGTGCTTTAAACTGCAGGGCGTATTGTTTCACCGCCGATAAGGACGTTTCGGAAAAAGCGAAAAAAACAGGAAAAACAAGATCCTGCGAGGCAATGAAAAAAGCGGCGGAGATTTTTCGCACGGAAAAAATAATCTTTGCTGTGGGAAACGCTCCGACAGCGCTTATTGAAATTCACGAAATGATCGCGGAAAATAAAATATCTCCCGCTCTTGTGATAGGAGTTCCCGTCGGATTCGTAAACGCTTCGGAGTCTAAGGAGCTTATCGTAAAGGATAATGTTCCTTATATAGTATCAATGGGCAGAAAAGGCGGCAGCACCGTTTCCGCCGCCATATGCAACGCTCTTCTTTACATGCTTTATAACAGACGGGAAATCCATGTATGATAAACGATTACATATATAGAGGAAATAAAAAGCTGCGGCTCGGGTATACGACCGGTTCGTGCGCGGCGGCTTCGGCAAAAGCGGCCGCGGAAATGCTCCTTTCGGGGAAGAAAACCGATGAAATTTCTTTGATGACACCTAAGGGAATTCTTCTTGATTTAAAAATCCGGGATATTAAAATAAGCGGAGATTACGTTTCCTGCGCGGTTCAAAAGGACAGCGGCGACGACCCCGATATCACCGACGGAATTCTGATCTATTCAAAAGCGGAAAAAATTATAAGCGGAATAGAAATTATCGGGGGCGAAGGCGTCGGAACCGTAACAAAAGCGGGTCTTGACAGAAATGTCGGAGAAGCCGCGATAAATACCGTTCCGCGTGAAATGATAACCTCCGCTGTAAAAGATATCTGCGGGAAATATGATTACGGCGGCGGAATAAAAATAACCGTTTCTGTCCCGGGCGGAGAAGAAATCGCAAAAAAAACCTACAATCCGAGACTTGGCATAAAGGGCGGGATCTCTATAATCGGAACTACGGGAATCGTTGAACCTATGAGCAGCTCCGCCGTTATCGAAACGATCCGCGCGGAAGAAAAGGTGCGAAAAGCAGAGGGGAAAAAAAATCTTCTTCTGACTGTGGGTAATTACAGCGAAACTTTTCTTTCGGAAAAATATCCTTCTTTGCTCGATAAAAGCGTGATGTGCAGTAACTTTATAGGAGAAGCGATCGATTTCGCCGCTCTGCTAGGCTTTGAAAGCGTTCTGGTTTTGGGTCACGCGGGAAAGCTTGTGAAACTTGGAGCGGGAATTATGAACACTCATTCGTCATGCGCCGACGGCAGAATGGAAGTGCTTGTCACCTGCGGGGTTCTTGCCGATGTTGATGCTGATGTTCTTAAAAAAATCACGGAATGCGTGACCTTTGACGCTGCTTTTGATTTATTTGAAAAAGTTAATGCAAGAGAAAAAATATCCGAAATTTTAATGAAAAAAATAGAGTACCATCTGAATGAAAGAGTAAAAAACGAAATTAAAACAGGCGCGGTTCTGTTTTCGTTCAGGCACGGTATTATCGGAAAAACAAGCATGGCGGACAAAATAACAACTCTTCTTTCGGAGGAATACAATGATTGATTTTGTGGGAGCGGGCTGCGGAGCGCCCGACCTTATAACTCTGCGCGGACAAAGACTTATCTCCGAGGCGGACGTTATAATTTATGCCGGCTCGCTCGTAAATCCCGATCTTTTAAAATACGCAAAAAAAGACTGCGAAATATATAACAGCGCTCTGTTGAATCTCGACGAAATTATTGAAATAATGAAAAAATCCGAGAAAAACGGAAAAAAAACAGTCAGACTTCAAACGGGAGATCTCAGCCTTTACAGCGCGTTAAGAGAACAGACGGACAGACTCGATAAGCTTGATATTCCGTATGAGATATGTCCCGGAGTAAGCTCGTTCTGCGGAGCCGCCTCTGCATTAAAAACAGAATATACTCCTCCCGGAATTTCACAAACCGTCATTATTACGAGAATGGAAGGAAAAACCTCCGTTCCCGAAAAGGAAAAAATATCGCTTCTTGCAAAGCATAATTCGTCAATGATAATTTTTCTGAGTGCTTCGCTTTTGAAAGAACTTGCGTCAGAGCTTATCGGCGGAGGCTATGAAAAAAACACTCCCGCAGCAATAGTTTACAAGGCAACATGGGACGATGAAAAAATAATTCGCTGTACGGTGGAGAGCCTTTGCGAAAAAGCTGAAAAAAATAATATAAAAAAAACCGCTCTTATTTGCGTCGGAGATTTTCTCGGTGACAAATATGAGCTTTCAAAGCTTTATGATAAGAAATTTGAAACCGAATTCAGAAAGGCGGACAAATGAAGATCGCCGTTATCTCTCTTACCGAAAACGGAAAAATCATTTCCGAAAAAATATCCCGAAGCTTTGATGTCTGCTCTGAATTTGCTTACGAAAAATATTCCGAGGACAAAATTCCTTTTTCAAGTCTCGGTAAGCTTACCTCGGAAATCTTCGGAAAATTCGACGCGCTTGTCTTTATCTGCGCGGTCGGAATTGCGGTGCGCGTTATTGCTCCCAACATCGTTTCCAAATTCACCGACCCCGCAGTCGTCGCAGTTGACGAGAGCGGAAAATACGTTGTTTCGGTTCTGTCGGGGCATATAGGAGGGGCGAACGCTCTCGCAAAAAAAATTGCCGGTATTATCGGCGCTGTTCCCGTAATAACAACCGCGACGGATATGGCGGGAAAGTTTTCTCCCGATTTGTTTGCGGCATCGAACTATCTGTTCATTAACGAGATCGACATTGCAAAAGAAGCTGCGGCGGCTGTCGTCAACGGCAAAAAAATCGGATTTGTTTCTGATTTTAAATGTGAAAACGTACCCGATCTCTTTGCGGAGAATCCGGATATCGGAATCTGTATCTCGTTTGACGAGAATAAAGTTCCCTTCAGAAAAACTCTTCATCTTATCCCGAAAAATTATTCCGTCGGGATAGGCTGCAAGAAAGATACTTCATATGAAGCTCTTTCCGAATTTGTTTTTTCCGTTTTTAAAAATAACGGCTTATCCGAAAAACAAATTCGCTGTATTAATTCCGTTGATAAAAAAAGAAATGAAAGATGTATTCACACGCTTTCCAAAAAATTAAACGTGCCCGTTAATTTTTATTCGGCTGAAAAATTAATGAGTTTAAAGGGAGATTTTTCCGCGTCCGATTTCGTAATGAAAACAGTCGGCGCGGATAATGTCTGCGAAAGAAGCGCCTGCGCGGCGGGAGGAACTCTCATTGTTCCAAAAAACGCGGGAAACGGCGTAACGGCGGCTGTGGCAATGCTTTCGACAGCTATAGATTTTGAAAGGGATACGCTATGAAATTATATATTGTCGGGTTTGGCCCCGGAAATCACGATTCTATGACCTTTGCCGCCGAAAGAGCGATTCTGTCATGCGATCTGGTCGTCGGCTACACAACCTATACGAATATTATCGGAAAGCTTTTCCCCGAAAAAAAAATATATTCGACCCCGATGAAAAAAGAACGCGAAAGAGTCGCTTACGCCCTCGAAAAAACGGCGGAGGGAAAAACTGTAGCCATCGTTTGCAGCGGAGACGCAGGAGTTTACGGTATGGCGGGACTTGCTTTGGAAATGTCCGAAAAATATCCCGAAATCGAAATAGAAATAATCGCGGGAGTAACGGCGGCTTTGAGCGGCGCGGCAATTCTCGGAGCGCCTCTTTCAAATGATTTTGCCGTAATAAGCTTATCGGATCTTATGACAAAGCGGGAAAAAATCGAAGAGCGTCTTGAATGCGCGTCAAAGGCTGATTTTACGATAGTTTTATATAATCCATCGTCAAAACAGCGAGCGGATCATTTATCAAAAGCCTGCGATATTATTTTAAAATATAAAGATAAAAAAACAGTGTGCGGATATGTGAAAAATATCGGAAGAGAAAATGAATTCAGCAAACTCCTGACGCTCGGCGAACTTCAAAATGAACCCGCCGATATGTTTACAACGATTTTTATCGGTTCGTCCGATACGAAAATAATAAACGGAAAAATGGTTGCCGAAAGAGGCTATAAAAATGTGTGAGATACTTATTTTCGGAGGAACGACCGAGGGAAGAGAACTGGCGCTGTTTTCCGCCGAAAATGAAATCCATGTATCCGTAAGCGTAACAACCGAATACGGCGCGGATCTTCTTCTGAAAAGCAGATATATTCATGTTATTACGGGAGAAAAAAACTCTTCGGATATATTTGATTTTATTTCTTCAAATGCGGTAAAAGCCGTATTTGACGCAACTCATCCGTATGCGCGAAAAGCATCGGAAAATATCCTTGACGCCTGCGGGGCGGCCGGTATTTCATATTTCAGAGTGATCCGCTCCGAAAGCAAAAAAATTAAAAACGCCGTTTATTTTGACTCGTTCGATCCTCTTGTTTCTTATCTCAATAACAGACATGGAAATATCTTTATTACAACGGGAAGCAAAAACCTCAATGCTTTTACCAAGCTTGACAGCTACTCAGAAAGATGTTATGTGAGAATACTCGATATTCCCGAAAAAGTAAATGAATGCGTTTCTCTGGGATTTGACAAATCGAAAATCATTTCGGGAAAAGGCCCTTTTTCCGAAGAAAACAATATCATGACTATAAACAAAATCAGCGCCGGTTTTGTTGTCGCTAAGGACAGCGGAAACGAGGGCGGTTTTTATGAAAAAGCGTCCGCAGCCGAAAAATGCGGAGCAAAGCTGCTGGTCGTAAAACGTCCGAGAGAACGCGGAATAAACTTGCCGGAGGCAAAAAAAACATTACTGCGGTGGAAAAAATGAATAAAAAAATCTGCATTGTCGGTATAGGCACCGACGGGAAAAAAACTCTTACAAAAGAAGGCTCCGAAGCAATCGAGGCATCGGAACTGATCATCGGTTCAAAACGCGTGACGGAAATTTTTTCTTATTTAAATAAACCTTCCTTCGTTTCCTTCAAAACAGACGAGATCGTTTCGTATATTAAAAAATGCCCGTATGAAAATATATCCGTCCTGATGTCGGGTGATACGGGATTTTTCAGCGGCGCAGAAAAATTATTACGCTCCCTTAAAAGCTCTGATTTTGACGTTAAGGTCTTTTGCGGTATCTCCTCCGTTAATTATTTCTGTTCAAAGATAGGTTTATCGTGGGAAAATATGCGCTTTTTGAGCCTGCACGGAAGAGACGGGAATATCGTCAGAACCGTTTCATCAAATGAAAAAACTTTTTTCGCGCTCGGAGGAAAAATCACCGCAGGCGGCGTATGCACGAAACTTTGCGAGTACGGAATGAACGATTCGGATGTTTTTATCGGAGAAAATCTTTCGGGTAAAAATGAAAAAATAATTAAAGGAAAACCGAATTGCTTTACTGAAATAAATACCGATTCCTTATGCGTTATGGCGGCGGTGAATCCGCGCTTTGAAAGATGCGTGAGAAGCGGAATCCCCGACGATGAATTTATCCGCTCGGAAAATGTTCCGATGACAAAATCCGAAATCAGAAGCGTGATCGTTTCCAAACTTGATATAGGAAAAAATGATATCTGCTGGGATATCGGCGGCGGAACGGGATCTGTTTCGGTCGAGATGGCTCTGAAATGCGCCGACGGAAAGGTTTATTCCGTTGAAAAAGATGAAACGGCTGTTAAACTCATCAACGAAAACCGACATAAATTTCACTGCGACAATATTGAGATCGTCCGCAAAAACGCACCCGAAGAAATTACGGAACTGCCTTCCCCCGACTGTGTTTTTATCGGAGGCACCGACGGAAAACTTGATAGAATTATTCCGTTCGTTCTTGAAAAAAATCCGCTCGCGAAAATAACTTTAACCGCCGTTACGCTTGAGACCTTAAACGAGGGAACAGCCGCTTTTGATAAATTCCCGATGAAAACGGAAATTACAGAGCTTGCTGTTACCCGGACAAAACGAATAGGAAAACATACAATGCTGTCGGCGGAAAATCCTGTTTTTCTCTTAGAAGGACGTGCAAAATGAAAAGAATTCTCATTGGCGGAACTCACAGCGGCTGCGGAAAAACTACGGTCGTCTGCGCACTTTTGCAGGCTCTCGTTAACAGAAAGATCAAAGTTTCCTCGTTCAAATGCGGTCCCGATTATATCGACCCGATGTTTCACAGAAGCGTTACGGGAGTACCCGCTTATAATCTCGACAGGTTTTTCTGCGATAAGGAAACCGTCAGATATCTCCTTGGAAAAAACGGCGGGGAATTCGCCGTTATCGAGGGAGTTATGGGATTTTACGACGGAAAAGATGAAAGCTCCTCCTCCGCCGCGGTTTCCTCCGATACGGAAACTCCCGCCGTCATTGTTATTGACTGCAAGGGAATGAGTCAGTCTGTAGGCGCGGTAATGAAAGGTTATCTTGATTACAGACAAAACAATATCGCGGGATTTATTTTTAATCGTCTGCCCGAAAGTCTCGTTTCACAGACACAAAAAATATGCGCGGAATTTAACACGGAGTATCTCGGAAGACTTCCCGTTTCTCCCGAAATAAAAATCGGGAGCAGACATCTGGGACTCGTCACAGCCGACGAAATATCCGATCTGAAAAAGAAAATGTCGCTCCTTGCGGACTATGCGGAAAAATATTTCCTTATTGACAAAATAATTGAAATTGCTGACGCAAAGGAGCTTTCTTATAAAATTCCGGGGATTTCGCCAATATCCGATACTCCCGTAAGAATAGCCGTTACGCGTGACAGAGCGTTTTGCTTTAACTATCCGGAAACAACGGAGCTTCTTGAAACGCTCGGATGCAATATGGTTTATTTTTCTCCGCTTACAGATAAAAAACTTCCCGATAATATTCACGGACTGATAATATGCGGGGGATACCCCGAGCTTTACGCGGAAAAGCTTTCGGAAAACAAAGAAATGCTTTCGGAAATAAATAATATTATTTCAAGAAAAATCCCCCTTATCGCTGAGTGCGGCGGATTTTTATATCTGAATGAATTTCTTGCGGACGAAAATAAAAAACGATTTAAAATGGCGGGAGTTTTTAAAGGAACGGCATATAAGACAGATAAACTGACACGTTTCGGATATTCTTATCTGACCGCACGGTACGATAACCTTCTTTGCAAAAAAGGAGAAACATTAAAAGCGCATGAATTTCATTACTGCGACTGCACGGAACTCGGAGACGGATTTGTTTCGGAAAGAAAAAACGAAACGGATATTTGTGTGTTTTCCGATGAAAATACCTACGCGGGATTTCCTCATTTATACTTGTGGGGAAATATAAACGCGGCTGAAAACTTTGTAAAAAAATGTGCGGAGTACAAAAACAATGAATCGATTAAGTAAAATAAAAAATCCCGACAGATACGCTGCCGAAACCGCAAAAAACAGATGGAACAATATAGGAAAACCTCTCCGCAGTCTCGGACTTCTTGAAGAATATATAATAAAAATTGCGGGAATAACGGGAAGCGCCGATATTGATCTGCAAAAGCGTCTCGCTGTTGTATTCTGTTCGGACAACGGCGTTGTATGCGAGAAAATCGCTCAGTCTGACAGCGTGGTTACGTCGATCGTCGCAAATGCTATTGCGGAGGGAACATCGAGCATAAACCGCATGGCAAAAACTTTCCACGCGGACGTTCTTCCCGTTGATATCGGAATTGACCGTGAAATCCATAATAAAAAAATACTTAATAAAAAAATAGCGTTCGGAACGGAAAACATAACAAAAGGCCCCGCGATGACAAGAGAAAATGCGGAAAAAGCAATTTCCGTCGGTATGGACATTGTCATGGAATCGGCAAAAAAAGGCTATAAAATCCTTGTCACGGGAGAAATGGGAATAGGAAACACGACAACTTCTTCCGCGATAGCCGCTGTTTATCTGAACGCTTCGGCGGAAGAGGTCACCGGCAGAGGAGCGGGAATTGACAACTTGGGACTTGCAAGAAAAATAAATGCCGTAAAAGAAGCGGTAAAAATTAATTCTCCCGATAAAGACGATCCCTTAGACGTTCTTTCAAAGCTTGGCGGCTATGATATTGCGGGAATGACGGGACTTTTTCTCGGAGGCGCCGTATATGGTATTCCCGTGGTGATTGACGGATTTATTTCCGCTGCAGCCGCGCTTACGGCGGTAAAGATAAACCCCCTTGCAAAGGAATATATGCTGTGTTCCCATGTCTCAAAGGAAACGGCGGCAAAGAAAATTCTTGACCTTATCGGACTTAAACCATTAATTACAGCGGAACTTGCTCTCGGTGAAGGTACGGGAGGAATCCTTCTTCTGCCTCTTCTTGACGGGGCGCTTTCGGTGTATAATTCCGCTCACAGCTTCGGAGACTTAAAAATGGAAAGGTATGTGGAATATTAATGACTGTTCTTGTAACCGGCGGCTCGAAAAGCGGAAAATCGTATATCGCGGAAAAAATTATTTCATCATGCTCCTCCCCGAAATATTATATCGCCACGATGAAACCGTATGGCGAAGAAGAATATGAAATAATCTCCCGCCATAAAAAAATGCGCGAGGGAAAAGGATTTATAACCATTGAAAAATACACCGATACGGGAGAAATCATTCTTCCCGAAAAAAGTGCCGTTCTCATTGAATGTATCTGCAATTTATGCGCAAATGAAATGTTTTCCGCGCATGAAAAAAATCCCGCCGAAAAGATTTTGCGCGACATAAAAAAGCTTGCGGAAAAAGCGGAAATCTTTGTCGCCGTAACAAGTCAAATAAGCTGTGACGGAATAACATATCCGGAAGAAACAAATGAATATATAAAACAGATGTGTATGTTAAACAAATCACTCGCGTCGTTTTCCGATGTTGTGACCGAATCGGTCTTTAGAATTCCGTTAATCCTGAAGGGAGAGAAGCCGGCGTGTCTTTGATCAATTCTTTTTTTTCGGCAATCCTTATGTACTCCCGTCTTCCCGCTCCGAACGTGGAGTGGAATGAAGAAAACAGGCGTTATTCGCTTGTGTTTTTTCCTTTTATCGGAATCGTTATCGGCGGAGTATTGATTCTCTGGAAAATGATCTCCGATTATTTCTCTTTCGGTAATTTTCTCCGCGCGGCTGTCTGCACCGCCATTCCCGTTATGATAACGGGCGGAATCCATATTGATGGATTCTGTGATGTAAACGACGCCGTTTCGAGCTTTGCGGAAAAGGAAAAAAAACTTGAAATTATGAAAGACCCTCACGTCGGTTCCTTTGCGATAATAAAACTCTGCATCTATTTTTTGATTCAGACTGCCCTTTTTTCCGAAGCGGAAAGCCTTTCGGAAATGTCTGTCTGCGCTTTGGGATTTGTTCAGTCAAGATCGTTCAGCGCACTTGCGGCTGTTACCCTCCCAAACGCAAGAGGAGAGGGAAGTCTCTTTAATTTCAGCAAACCTGCTCATAAAAAAATAACCGTCTTTGCCGAAATATTTTATATTTTAATAACGCTCGGCTTATCGTTTTTTATTGACGCGGCGAGCGCGGCGGTGGCTTTCTTATGCGGAATCGGTGTTTTTGTTTATTATGTTTTTTTCTCAAAGAAAATTTTCGGAGGAATAACGGGCGATCTTGCGGGATATTTTCTTTGTCTTTATGAAATATGGTTTTCGGCGGGAGCAGTTATTACGAATATTATTATGAGGTGATTTTATGAAGCTTGTCATAGGCGGAGCATATCAGGGAAAAACCGATTACGTTATGAAAAAATACAATATCCCAAAAGAAAAACTGCTCGATGAAAATTCATTTGATATAAATAAAGTCCCGGATTTTTCCGCCGTGAATCATTTCCATCTGATACTTAAAAATACGGATGATCACGTGAACCTGTGCAGAGAAATAATTGAAAAAAATCCCGGAATTATCTTTATTCTCGACGAGATAGGATGCGGGATAATTCCAATCGATAAATCGGAAAGACTATGGCGCGAAAAAGTCGGAAAAGCAGGCTGTTATCTCGCGGAAACGGCAGAGAGCGTTGAAAGAATCATATGCGGAATGAGTGTGAAAATCAAATGAAGATTTCTTTTATAAGACACGGTGAAACAAACGGAAACCTCTTCAAAAAATATATCGGCAGAACCGATGAGAATTGATGCGGTGAGGGAATAAAAACACTTGAAAAAATAAAATATCCCGAAGCTGATTTTGTCGTAACAAGTCCGATGAAACGCTGTATCGAAAGCGCGGAAATAATCTATCCCGAAATAGTTCCGATTGTCCGAAAAGATCTGCGCGAGTGCGATTTCGGCGATTTTGAAGGAAAAAATTACGCCGAGTTAAACGGAAATCCGGATTATCAGAAATGGATAGACAGCGGCGGGGAAATGACTTTCCCTCACGGAGAAAATCCGCGTGACTTTCGTCTGAGATGCTGCAATGAATTTCTTCTGACGGTAAATGAATTCGATGAAAACGATTCCGTTTCATTTGTCGTACACGGAGGAACGATAATGTCCGTGCTCTCGGAATTTGCTCTTCCCAAAAAGACTTTCTACGATTATTCCGCTCCAAACGGTCATGGAGTAACGACTGAATGGAACGGAAAAAACTTAAAGATAATATCGGAGATATTATGAACCTGTTGATTTCTGTTTTTCCCGTTATATGCGGAGCTGTTCTCGATCTTATTTTCGGCGACCCGTATGATATTCCCCATCCCGTGAGACTTATCGGAAAGCTTATATCGTTTTTTGAAAAGCATTTCAGAACACATATAAAAAATGATCTTAAGCTCGCGGGAACTTTCGCCGCGCTTCTTGTTTTACTTTTTACATCGCTTATATCTGCGCTGATCGTTTTGATCGCATATGCCGTTAATACGTGGCTCGGAGCCGTTATTGAAGCAATCCTGATTTATTTCCTTCTTGCGGGCAGATGTCTTTACGATGAAAGCATGAAGGTTTACAAAGCCCTGAAAAATAACGATATCACAGAAGCAAGACGTGCCGTTTCGATGATCGTCGGACGTGATACAGATAAGCTCGACGAAAAAGGAATTATTAAAGCGGCGGTGGAAACCGTCGCCGAAAATACCTCGGACGGCGTGACCGCTCCGCTTTTTTACATTTCTCTGGGCGGCGCACTGCTCGGTTTTTTTTATAAAGCCGCAAATACTATGGATTCCATGCTCGGATATAAAAATGAAAAATATATTGATTTCGGACGTTTTTCCGCAAAGCTTGACGATGTTCTGAATTTTATTCCGTCAAGGATATCCGCAGGTTTGATGATAATATCCGCCGCGATGCTTGGATACGATTATAAGTCCGCTTTTTCGGTGTGGAAACGCGACAGAAACAGTCAGGAAAGTCCGAATTCCGCTCAGACGGAATCCGCGGCGGCGGGCGCTCTCGGAATCAGACTTCTCGGAGACGCTTATTATTTCGGCGAGCTTCATCATAAAAACACGATAGGCGATGAAAAAAAAGAAATAGACGCGGAGGATATAAAACGCGCAAATAAGCTGATGTTTCTCACCGGTTTTCTTATGCTGATACTCGCCTGCGCAGTAAGAATGATTATTGTGACAATTCTTTTTTGAAAAGGATAATAATATGGAAAAATACGAACACGGAGGAAATGTCTCCGATGAGATATTATATGATTTTTCCGCAAATGTAAATCCTCTCGGATTACCCGAAAACGTGAAAAAAACGCTTGCGGAAAACGCGGATGATTTTTCACGTTATCCCGACCCTCTATGCAGAAAGCTTGTCGGGAAAATTTCGGAATATGAAAATATTTCCCCGGAAAAAATTGTCTGCGGAAATGGCGCGGCAGATCTTATCTATCGGCTTGTTTACGCGGTCAGACCAAAAAAAGCTTTGCTTTTGGCTCCGACCTTTTCCGAGTATGAAAAGGCTCTTAAAGAGGTCGGCTGTCAGATAAAATATCATATGTTAAACGAGAATGAAAATTTCGCGTTAAATGAAAGTATTCTTTCAGAACTTCATGATACGGATATTTTTTTCATCTGTGATCCCAATAATCCGACGGGAAGTCTTATCGACAAAAAGCTTAAAGAAAAAATCGGAGAAAAATGCGGAAAAGAAAATATCCTGCTCGTTTCAGACGAGTGTTTTATGAGTTTTACGGATCGTGACCATGCGCCGTTTATATCGGGAGTTACCTTAAACGCGTTTACAAAGCTTTACGCAATGGCAGGGCTCAGACTCGGAGTCATGCTTTTTGAGAACAGCTCTCTTGCATATAAGGTTCGCCGTACCGGACAGTGCTGGAGCGTTTCATATCCTGCGCAGATCGCGGGAACGGCGGCGCTTGACGAGAGAGCATATGTCCAAAAATCAAAAGAGCTTATAAAAAAAGAACGGGAATATCTTTATGAGAATCTATCCGTTCGGGGAATAAAAACTTATCCGTCGGACGCGAATTTCATTCTGCTTTTTTCAGAGATGCCTCTTTATGAAAAATTAAAAAAAGAAAGAATTCTTGTCAGAAGCTGCGAAAACTTTATGGGACTCGGTGAAAAATTTATCCGTATCGCCGTAAGAACCCACGATGAAAACACGGCACTCGTCAACGCCGTAAAAAAAATTGTCAGAGGAAAATAATCATGTCAAAATGTATCATGCTTCAATCAACGATGTCAAATGCGGGGAAAAGCTTTCTTTGCGCCGCTCTGTGCAGGATCTTCAGGGAGGACGGCTTTGCGGCTGCTCCCTTTAAATCTCAGAATATGGCTCTTAACTCATATATAACGAAAGACGGACTTGAAATGGGCAGAGCGCAGGCAATGCAGGCGGAAGCGGCAGGAGAAGAACCTTCGGTATATATGAATCCGATACTTTTAAAGCCGTCATCCGATATCGGCTCGCAGGTGATCGTAAACGGCAGGGTACTCGGAAATATGTGCGCGGCTGAATATTTTAAATACAAAAAAAAGCTTATTCCGGAAATAAAAAAAGCTTTTGAAAAAATATCCGTGTATCACGATATAGTCGTTATCGAGGGAGCTGGAAGTCCCGTTGAACTTAATTTAAAATCTGACGATATCGTGAATATGGGAATGGCGGAGATCGCCGACGCTCCCGTTCTTCTCGTCGGAGATATAGACAGAGGAGGGGTTTTCGCTCAGCTTCTCGGAACGCTTTCTCTCCTTGAAAAAAACGAGAGAAAAAGAGTAAAGGGACTTATCGTAAATAAATTCCGCGGCGATATTTCGCTTTTCAATGACGGTGTGCAAATCCTTGAGGAAAGGGGAAAAACGCCTGTTCTCGGAGTGATCCCGTATATAAAATGCGATATCGAGGACGAGGACAGTCTTTCGGATAAATTAATGAATAAAGCCGAAGGAAAAGTCGATATCGCCGTCATCCGACTGCCCAGAATTTCAAATTTCACCGACCTCGACGCGCTCAGACAGTATGAAGACGTATCGGTGAGATATGTAAATTCTCCCGAAGAGCTTGAGTCTCCCGATATGATAATTATCCCCGGAAGCAAAAGCGTTATATCGGATATGCAATATATCAGAGACAGCGGTCTTGCGAAAATGATAATAAATAAAGCGTCTGAAAATATCCCCATTTTCGGAATATGCGGAGGGTATCAGATGCTCGGAAAAAAAATATCCGATCCCCTCTGCTCGGAGGGCGGCGGAGAAATAAACGGTCTGGGGCTTCTGAACGCCGAAACCGTTTTTAATAACAATAAAACACAAACAAGAACAAACGGCACGATTAACGCAGATACTTCCCTTTTCCCCGATCTAAAGGGAGCGCGGGCGGCGGGATACGAAATTCATATGGGTGTGACCTTCGCTGACGAAAAGCCTTTTCTTATTACGGATGACGGGAAATTCGACGGCGCTTTCAGGGGCAGTGTTTTCGGAACGTATATTCACGGTATCTTCGACGGCGAGGATGTTTCCGCCGCCGTTCTTTCAGAGCTTTTCAAAAGAAAAGGACTTCCTTTCCGGGGCAGGATTAACCGCGCCATATATAAGCAAAGACAGTTTGACATTCTTGCAGATGAAGTCAGAAATCATATTGATATGAAAAAAATCTATGAAATTATAGATAAAAAATGAATATTGATAAATTGTTTGCTGTTGAAAAAAACTTTTAAATATATATTGTTGCCCCTGTTCGGCAATAGTGGTCAATGGCAGGCATTAAGAGGCATTTAAAATCCTAAAACTCCGCGAAACGGAAAAACCGCTGTTTTTGAAAAACTTGGCAGAAATTTGGCAGAAGCCTATCGCCGTTACGGTCGGCGGAAAGCCGGAGAATTATACGATTGAAGAACTGAAAACAATGATTTGGAGGTACTATATGAGTTATTGGAATAACCGCAGGATATGCACGGCAAACGGCGGGCTTCCGCCG
>CAZCUQ010000044.1:0-14543 GCA_964501705.1 uncultured Ruminococcus sp.
ATGAGGCGGCTCACGGCACTGTTCAGCGTCACTACTACAAATACTTAAAGGGTGAAAAGACCTCAACGAATTCCGTAGCTACTCTCTTCGCGTGGACGGGAGCTTTCAGAAAAAGAGGAGAGCTTGACTCTCTTCCCGAGCTTGTTGATTTCGCGGACAAGCTTGAAAAAGCCGCGATAAAAACCATCGAGGACGGCGTTATGACAGGCGATCTTGCGGCGCTTTCGTCTCTTGAGAATAAAAAAACAGTCGATACGGAAACGTTTCTTAAAGAGATTGACATAAGACTCCGGGCAGCTCTTTGATAAAACAATACAAAACAGAAAGGACGAAACTTAAAAATGGCTAAGAACGGAGAAATATCTCTTTCGGTTATCAAACGTCTTCCGAGATACTACCGCTTTATCGGCGAGCTTATCAAAGAAGGCACGGTGAGAATTTCTTCCGCCGCACTTTCCGAGAGAATGTCCCTCACGGCGTCACAGATAAGACAGGATCTGAACTGTTTCGGCGGCTTCGGTCAGCAGGGTTACGGATATAACCTTATCGAGCTTCGGGAAGAGATCGGAAAGATACTCGGAGTCGGAAAGGAATACAAGACAATTCTTATAGGCGCGGGAAATCTCGGCAAAGCCATAGCCAATCATATGAATTTCCCCGAATACGGCTGCAAGCTTATCGGTATTTTTGACAGCGACAGGTCAAAAGCGGGTTCTTCCGCAGCGGGTATATCAATAAGTGATATATCCGAGCTTGAAAAGTTCGCCCGCGAAAACGAACCTGTGATCGCTATTTTATGCATTCCCAAAACAGCCGCCAGGGAAATGGCGGAAAAGCTTATCGGACTGGGAATAAAAGCGTTCTGGAATTTCAGCCACTACGATCTGTCCCTCAATCACAGCGGGATCATTGTTGAAAATGTTCATCTGGGAGACAGTATTATGCTTCTGTCGTATGGGATCACCAATTCCTGAAATAATGTGAAATATCCTCTCAAATGACTTCAATACGTCATTTGAGAGGATGCTTTTTCCGCCGCCGCGCAAAGCGGGTATTTCAAAAGCCTCTGCTCCCGATTCCATGGAAATGGGAGCAGAGTCATTTTATTATATGATGACAGATAGTTTAAAATCAAAAGAAAAATCAGGGCAAGACCTCTTTCCCCTCACCAAGATAAAACTTACGCATAATATAATGTATACCAATATATGAAAGGAACGGATAAGTTATGCAGAGTCTGGTAATCGGAGGAGGAAATAAGCTGACGGGCGAGCTTCGTGTCCAGGGAGCGAAAAACGCGGTTCTTCCGCTGCTTGCCGCTTCTGTGCTCACAAACAGAAGATCCGCGCTGTTTAACTGCCCTCAGATAAGCGACAGCTACGCCGCTCTTCGCATTCTCAATCATTTGGGAGCGGGAGCGTCGGCGAACGGTCATATCATAGAAACGGGCGGAGAAAATATAAACAGGACGGATATTCCAAGAGAACTTATGAAAGAAATGCGTTCCTCGATAATATTCATGGGAGCGCTTCTCGGACGGTTTGGAGAATGTAGCATAAGTCTTCCCGGAGGCTGCGATCTCGGACCCAGACCGATAGATCTTCATATAGCGGCTCTCACCGACATGGGAGCGGAAATCAACGACAGACACGGAGATATCGTCTGCAAGGCTCCCGCGGGATTGCATGGGATCAAAACCACGCTTTCGTTTCCATCGGTGGGAGCCACGGAAAATATCATGCTCGCGGCGTGTCTCGCAGACGGCGAGACAGTGATAAACAATGCCGCAAGAGAACCCGAAATAATCGATCTCGCGAATTTTTTAAAGGCTTCGGGAGCAAAAATAAAAGGCGCGGGTTCTTCAAGGATAATCATTTCGGGAGTGAAAAGCCTTGACAGGACGGAATTCACCGTAAGTCCCGACAGGATCGCTGCGGCTACATATTTATCCTATACGGCAGCCTGCGGCGGAAGCATACTTTTAAACAACGCCGAGCCTCTTCATATGGAAGCGGTGCTTCCGCTGTTTTCACAGATGGGCTGCAAGGTAGATACATTCGGCAAGAGCATCTTCCTTTCAAGAAACGGGAAGCTAAAAAGCGTAGGCGTGATACGAACCACAGTCTATCCGGGATTTCCCACGGACGCTCAGGCGGTCGTAATGGTTCCTCTGTGTCTTGCGGATAAAACAACGCTGTTTGTGGAAAATATCTTCGAGAACCGCTACCGTCATACGGGAGAGCTTCTCAGAATGGGCGCGGATATACGCGCGGAGGGAAAAGTAGCGGCTGTCACCGGAGTAAAAAGACTGTACGGCGCAAAGGTCGAAGCTCCTGATCTTCGGGGCGGAGCGGCGCTCGTGGGAGCGGCTCTCGCGGCGGAGGGCGAAAGCGAGGTCACAAACGCCCGCCATATTGACAGAGGATATGAAAATATCGAAGAAAATATACGCGCACTCGGAGGAAATATACGAAGACTTGACTGAAAACAGTTACACATATCATTGGAATTTTTTGGTGATCAGAGCTGCATAAAACATGAAAAGCCAACAACTTTTGAGGAATTATAAATCAGATATTAACTAACTATTATGAAACACTCACACAAAAACCTGTTGAAAGTTAGTGATTTTCTATAAATATGGTGAAAATCCACAAATCAAAATTTTTAGAATGACTTTCCATAGTCAAATAGCAGAAATTTGAAAAAAAGACGAAATTAATCGTCTAAACTGATTGACTAAAAGCGAAAATCATTGTATAATAATGTCATGGAGAAACCATAAAGGCAAATCGCCGCTTTAAGATAGGAGAGAGTTATATGTTTGTTAAAGATGTAATGGTTCAGAATCAGGTTGGTCTTCACGCACGTCCGGCTACATTCTTTATCCAGAAAGCTAACGAATTCAAATCATCGATCTGGATCGAGAAGGAAGAAAGAAGAGTAAACGCAAAATCTCTTCTGGGAATTCTGTCGCTCGGTATTGTCGGAGGAACTCAGATTAGGGTAATTGCCGATGGTTCCGATGAACAGGAAGCCGTAGAGGGTCTTGTTGAACTCGTTGAAAGCGGTTTCTCTGAGGAAGCATAACCGAATACCGTTAATATTTATATTTAAAATACCGACAGTTTTTGTAAAAAAGCTGTCGTTTTTTTTAGGCGGCACCGTGCGGTTCTTGTGAAGACAGGCTGAACAAGCGGCGCTCCGGAAACTGCCGAACGGATTCAAAAAGCGTTTTCTATCGCGTTAATATTACAGCTTATATTCTTTTTTTTGCATCTTGTCGGAAAAATGTTGAATTTTATTTTTCTTCGGTTTATACTGAAATTATGAATAATTTAATGCCGCTTTGAAAGGAGGAAACGGAAGTGAAAATTACTATCGAGGAAATACCTCCCTGTGACGAGGAGGAAATAATTCTCCGCGTCAGAGAACTTACTCCCGAAATAACAGAGCTTGTGTCGCGGATAAGATCCGCTCATACCGGACTTACGGGCTTTTGCGGGGAATCAGCTCACAGACTTTCCTTCGATGATATTTTTTACTTCGAGGCGGTTGACGGCAAAACCTTTTTCTATACCGAGGATTCCGTCTACGAAAGCAAGCTCCGTCTTTATGAATTTGAGGAAATGTCATGCGGAAAGGATTTCTTCCGCGCGTCAAAGTCCATGATACTCAATTTCGATAAGATCGATTATATCAAGCCCTCGCTTTCGGGCAGATTCGAAGCAATGCTGATAAACGGTGAAAAGGTCGTCATTTCAAGACAGTATGTTAATACACTAAAGAGAAAAATGGGTCTGTAGGAGGTAAGGAAAATGAAACTTAAAAATCTTTTGCGGACCGTCGTTCTGAGTTTTTTTATCTCGTACACGGCGACAATGTTTTTAACGAGAATTTTCTGCGGGATCAGCGATATCGAAACTTTGGACGCGGATTATATTCTTATTGCGGGAGTGTTCTGTCTGGGGAGCGTTCTTCCGATACTTATATTTTACTCAAAAAGAGAATACGGCAATAAAGAATGGCTTGTTCGCGCGGTGATCCAGTGGATGCTTGAAGAGGCGATACTTATTCCGACAGGGTACAGGTTCGGTATGTGGTCAGGCTCGGCAGGATTTGTAATGTTCTTCTTCGCGATACTCGGAGTACATCTGTTTATTCATTTTATTATTTACAAAACAAACAGCTCTCTCGCTGAAGAAATAAACGAAAAGCTCAGAATCAGAAAAAAAGAAAAAAAATGATCGCTCGGTTTTTTCCGCCGGGGGGTAGACGCCTGTGTTTTTTTGGCGGAAAAACCGCATATCATGGAGGAAAACGCTTTGGAAAATGTTATCGAAATCAATAATCTGAAAAAATCCTTCGGAAGTGTTAAAGCAGTGAAGGATATCAGCTTCAGAGTCGAAAAAGGAGAACTGTTCGCGTTTCTCGGCGTAAACGGAGCGGGAAAAAGCACCACTATCTCGATAATCTGCCGCAGCTTGGAAAAAGACAGCGGAGAAGTGTTTATATGCGGAAGAAATATCGATAATTCTTCCGATATTATATCAAAAAAGCTTGGAGTTGTGTTTCAGAATTCCATGCTTGACAAATCTCTGTCCGTAAAGGATAATCTGAAATGCCGCGCCGCGCTTTACGGAATTACGGGAGAAAAATTCAGAAAGAAACTGGACGAACTCGCCGCTCTTCTTGATTTCAGCGACCTGTTCGACAGAGCGGCGGGAAAATTATCCGGAGGTCAAAGACGAAGAATAGATATCGCAAGAGCGCTTCTTCATGACCCCGAAATCCTGATCCTCGACGAACCGTCCACGGGACTTGACCCGCAGACGAGAAAGCTTCTTTGGAACGCGGTCGATAATCTCCGAAAAGAACGCAGTATGACGGTTTTTCTCACCACTCACTATATGGAGGAGGCTGCGGACGCCGATTACGTGATAATTCTCGACAGCGGAACTATCTCCGCAAAGGGTACTCCCGTTGAGCTGAAAAATAAGTACACGGGAGATTTTATCACCATGTACGGCGAAAACGAAAACGAGCTTGCCGACAGAGCGAACATTCTCGGAAAGGAATTTGAAAAAATCCCAGGAGGAATACGCATTGCGGTCAAAAATACCGCCGAGGCTACAAGGCTCATAACGGAAAACCCTTCGGAATTTACAGACTACGAGATATCAAAGGGGAAAATGGACGATGTGTTTCTTGCCGTTACGGGCAGGACTTTGACGGGAGGTAATTTATCATGAAAGGGCTTGGAAATCTTATCATCAGAAACTGCAAGCTTTTTTTCAAGGACAAGGGTATGTTTTTTACGTCGCTTATCACGCCTATGATACTTCTTGTGCTTTATGCGACGTTTCTTGCGAATGTCTACGAGGAAAGCTTCCATTCAGCCGTTCCCGAAGGATTTCCCGTCGATGAAAGAGTAATCGGCGGAATGGTCGCGGGAGAGCTTATCTCGTCACTCCTTGCGGTATCCTGCGTGACTGTTGCGTTCTGTTCAAATATGCTTATGGTTCGGGATAAAGCAAACGGCGTAAGGAAGGATTTTCTTATCTCTCCCGTTTCAAAGGGGACTCTTTCGTTAGGCTATTATGTATCGACGCTTATCTCAACGCTTATCATAAGCTTTGCCGCCGCCGCAGTCGGAATACTTTACATGGAATCAAAGGCGGAGGGCTTTATCACGTCGGAGGACATATTTAAAATAATTCTCGATGTAATAATTCTTGTTGTATTCGGGACGGGACTTTCGAGCATTGTAAATATATTTCTCACATCGGAGGGGCAGATATCCGCAGTCGGAACGATAGTATCAGCAGGATACGGATTTATCTGCGGAGCATATATGCCTATTGCTTCGTTTTCGGAGGGACTTCGTAACGTTATCGGGTTTCTTCCAGGAACATACGGAACTTCTCTTTTAAGGAATCATTTTCTTAGGGGAGTGTTCGCCGAAATGGAAAACACGTCTTTTCCCGATGAAGTTATAGAGGGCATAAAAGACGGTGTGGACTGCAATCTTTACTTTTTTGAAAATCCCGTTTCAACGGGAGAAATGTTTACCGTAATTACCGTCTCCGCGTTTGCGGCTGTAGCCGTATACATAATTCTCAGCGCACTTAAAAAAGAAAAAAATAAATAACCGTAAAAAATGGGGTGATAAATCTGGAACACTGCAAGCTTCAGATAGGATGTTTTCTTGTAATAGTTTACCTGATAATAAACTACCTGTTTGAAAGAAGAAATCTTTCGGTAAAAAAACCGTTATCGTTTTTTGACGCGATACTTGCCGCAAACGCGGTTTACCTTGTGTTTGACGGACTGACCGCATATTTTGTGAATTATCCCGAAAAAATACCTATGCGATTAAATCTTGCGTTTCATGCGGCGTTTCTTTTGATAATTGATTTTTTCATGTTCATGGTACTTGTGTACATGATATCGCTGACATACGGGCTTCGTTTCAAAAAATGGATAAAGCCCGTGCTTGCGGCGGCGTTTATCGTTGAATCGGCGCTTATTGTTTCAACTCTCGGATTTCTCAGATTTGAACACGGGAAGTCAACGAATTATTCAATGGGGATTCCTGTTTACATATGTTATTTTATGATAGCTTTGTACATCGTAGTTGCCGCGGCTGTTTTCATTATCAGGGGCAAAGGTCTGGAAAAAGCCAAAAGAATAAGCATTATCACATTTATGGTAATAGGTATCGTTTCGACGTCGATTCAGTGCTTATTTCCCGAAACGCTCATAAGCGGCATAGCAATTACAATTATTACCGTGGGTATTTACCTGAATCTTGAAAATCCCGCGCTTGAAAAGGTCGCTTCCTTTCAGAGTGAGATGGTAATGGGCTTTGCAACGCTTATCGAAAAAAGAGATGACAGCACGGGAGGTCACGTAAGAAGAACCGCAAAATACGTTGAACTTATCGCAAAGGAAATGCGCCGCCGCGGGATATACCGGGACGAGCTTACGCATGATTTTATCAGCCGTCTGGTTCTTGCCGCGCCTATGCACGATATAGGAAAGATATCCATTCCGGATGAGATTCTCAGAAAGCCGGGAAAGCTCACTGATGATGAGTATGATATTATGAAATCTCATTCGGCGGAGGGCGGAAATATCATCAAGGAGACTTTCCGCTATCTTGACAGCGACTATGCTCAGACAGCTTTTCAGGTCGCGAGATATCACCATGAAAAATGGAACGGCAGGGGATATCCCGATAATCTGAAAAGGTTGGAAATACCTCTTTGCGCGAGAATAATGGCTGTTGCGGACGTTTTCGATGCCGTTTCTGAAAAAAGATGCTACCGCGAAGCGATGTCTATAGACAAATGCTTTTCCATTATTGAAAAAGGCAGCGGAGAGGATTTCGACCCCGCAATAGTCAAGGTTTTTCTGGAACTCAGAGCGGAGGTGGAGAATATCCACAAGGATGAAATGCTCAGGCTTAGCACAGATAAAGGATTCTAACGCATAGATGAAGCTCCCTCGCCGCAAAGGCGAGGGAGCTTTTATAGTAAACGACATTATAATTTGTGCTTTCAGTCTGCGCAAAAATCATATATGCAAATTTTTGCTTGACTTCAAGTCAAATTTTTAATGTCGTTGACTATAGATGATCGGCTGATTTTTGTGTGAACAGGTCAGCTCTTGTTTACTTCGTCCACAGCGGCGCTAAGCTTGCTTTCGTCATAATCCTTGGGAACCACAACGTAGATTGTTCCCTTGCTGGAGCTGTACGAGAATACGCAGTCTGTGGAGTCGTCAGCTATTACGGGTTTCTTTGAATATGCCGTATAGTAGTCATATACGCCCGTATCATCGAAAACAAGGTCGTTTCTTTTCAGTACATCGTATGAATCGGGGAGAAGCATATATTTTGTGGTTTTTGAATTCGGATTGTACCATGTCCAGATTATATCGCCGCTCTGTATCTTATTTGGCCGCTGTGAGGATACCGCGTAATAAATATCGGCAGAGTCCATGTCATCGGTGACGATGGAGTTGAAATAATCAACGCTGTATCCAGCAGGGAGAAGCATATATCTTGTTTCGGATTTGCCGCCGACGTTCTTTTTCCAGTCCTTTACAATATCGGTGGACATTGAGAGAGTCGGTTTTTCAGTATAGATCACGTAATAGTCGTATACGCCTGTATATTTTGCAACGGCTGTGTCTTTCTTAGCGGCGTCGTAATCCTCGGGAAGAAGGATATAAGCGGTGATGCCGTTTACGGAAAAAGTATATATACTGTCCGTATCCGCCTGCTTTGCGGGAATTGCAAGACTTACCGCATAATATGCGCTGTTTGCGTTTTTGTCGTCTTTCATCACAGCTTCGAGCTGGCTTTCGCTGTAGCCGTTCGGCAGAAGGATATATCTTGTGTACAGCACGCCGTCAACGGATGCCTGCCATTGTTTGATAATATCATCGGAAGCCTTTTTCACAGGAGAAACGTTGTAAATTACCCAGTAATTGTATTTTCCGAGATACTGCGCGGTAAGAGTATTGTAGCGCACCGTATCGTATGACGCGGGAAGAAGAACATATCTTACGACTTTCTTTCCGCTGAGCGTATAATTGAAAGACGAAACGATATCGGTCGAACTGATCTTTTCGGGATTTTCATCGTATATCTGATAATATTGAGCCGTTCCCGCTGCCTTTGCGAAAACGGAGTTTGTATGAGCTATATCATATCCGTAAGGAGCGAGCATATACTTTGTGACCCCGCTGTCAGTCCACGAAAGCACGGTATCGGTGGATAACTTCTTGGAAGGGATCGTATCGGATATCTCATAGTAACCGTCGGAGAGAACCTCAACGGAAACGCTTTTTTTAACAAGAGGATTATCGGAGGCTTCAGCCGTAACGGTCGCCTTGCCGCCCTTAACGCCCGTAAAGGTTATCGAAGTCTTGTTCTGCGAATCCCATTTGGGATCGGAAACCGTTACAACGGAAGTATCGGAGGATTTTATAGTAACCTTTGAGGGATTGTCGGTGTAAAAATTAACGGTTGCTGTTTCTCCCTTGTTGATATAAACAAGGGTTCTGTCAGAGAGTATCGTAGTTGTTTTGTCATCCTTCGAGGTTGTGTCATCGTTGCTGTTGTCAACTTCCTGTTCCGCAGCGGAGACATTGACCGTAATGGTTTTGTAAATTGAAGTGTACTTGGACATAATAACTTTTACAGTCGCCTTGCCCGCTTTTTTTGCGTTTACGGTGATATCGTGGTTATTGCCGTTCCATTCGCCGGACCATGAAGCCGAAGCTATTGATTTATTTGAATGTGAAAGCTTCAGCGAATGAGAACCCAAAGCTTTGACGGTAATGATTTCGCTGTCGCCCTCTTCGATATAGAGAGTGGATCTGGAAAGAGTAAGCTTGCCGTTTACTACCGTGACTTTACATTTAACGGATTCGCTGCCGACCTTAGCTGTTATGTAGCAGGTACCCGCGCTTTTTCCCAAAACCTTTCCCTTTGAGGTAACTGTCGCGACTTTTTTGTTTGAGCTTGACCACGTTACCGTTTTAGAGGTTCCCGTGACCTGCAATGTTGTACTGTAGCCCTTTGTGAGAGACACGGATGTTTTATTCAGCTTAAAAGACGCCGCCGATACGTTGATGGGGGCAAGAGTAAAAAGCATCATAACCGTGAGCAGCACACAAAGACTTTTTCGTAATGCCTTGAGTTTCATGATTATTGTCCTCCTTTGTAAAATTGTTTGCGTTAAAAATTAATTTTATTATTTCTCTGATTTATATTTTAGCATATTGACGCAGATATTTCAAGGTTTACGAGGCAATATTTCGGTAACAGTTTAGTTACAGAAAATAGGATTTGATCAAAAGCACGAAGCAAAAACATACTTTTGTTTTTTTTACACAAAGTATAAACACTTTTGCTAAAAATACGAAAAATTTGTGGAATATATAATTTACAAACGGGTATAAATATAGTATAATATATAAAACGCGGTATGACAAAAGATTTATTCAACGGCTGCGGATCGGATCCCGAGGAGAATCTGTATATGACCGCGCAAGTATTTTCGGCAAATTTTGAAAAGTAATGCGCACAAAGCTCCCTTGAAGGAAGATCCGCATGGCACATCATGTGAAAAAAGGTTCTGAGATAAAACGGAAAGGAAGAAAAAAATGAATATAAAGAAGATCACATCGGTTTTTGCCGCGGCGGCGATATGTCTCGGACTTGCCGCCTGCTCAAATGATTCAAGCGATCTTTCGTCGGATACGGATACGACGACAACAGCTGCGACAGAAGCTCCCGCCGACGCGGAAATACTTAATTTCACTCCCCCCGAGCAGGGAGAGGAAATTGCCGTTATAACCGTAAAGGACTACGGCGTGATAAAAATAAAGCTTTTTCCCGAGGAAGTACCCGAAGCGGTTGAAAACTTTAAGGGACTTGCCAATATGAACTATTATGACGAGCTTATTTTTCACAGGGTCATTCCGGAATTCATGAATCAGGGAGGCGATCCCAAGGGCAACGGCACAGGCGGAAACAGTATGTGGGGCGGACAGTTTGAAGGCGGAGTCTCCGATAAGCTTTTCCACTTCACCGGAGCCGTGGCTTACGCAAATTCGGGCGGAACAGATACAAATACCAGTCAGTTCTATATTGTCAATACCGATGATGAATATGTTTATCTCGGAGGAGCTTCATCCATTGACGAACTCGGAATGGCCATTCCCGAAAATGTCAAGCAGATGTACAGCGAGAAAGGCGGCGTTCCCTTTCTCGACGGAAGCTACACCGTTTTCGGTCAGGTTTTCGAGGGCATGGACGTTGTAAGAGCTATATCACAGGTTGAAACCGATGAAAACGACAAGCCTTTAAAGCAGGTTCTTATGGAATCTGTAAGAATCGTCAAGTACGGCGAAGAGGAATAACAAAAGACGTTCGGAATTTTATTCCGAACGTCTTTTTATACAAAAATAATGCCCGCTTTCGATTTTTTCGGAAACGGGCATTGATTTTTGCTTATGATTTCTTTACAAGCTTATAGACCTTATTTCTCTTTCTGAGTCGGAATCCGCCGTTAGGCGTGCATCTGAAGGAATAAATACTTCCCGCGGCGGCAAATGTTCCTGCTGATGTTCCCGCTGCCGCACCCGAAAGGGAGGCTATCTCCTCGGGTGAGTAGTAATGAACAAACGCAAACGGAGAGAAATCGCTGACCTTAAACTGAACAAGAGGGATTCCGTCCGCTTCGCCGAACGTAAGAGGAATGATTTCCATCTGACTGTCTGAAATTCTTATATGCATAAGCTGCATATCCTCGCCGTACTTGCGGAAGCTGTCGGGCACAGGCATTGTAAGAGTAACGTAATGTCCTTCATAAGGAGTAATTTTTGTATCCGTTCCCGAAATGTAGCAGCTTATATCGAACGGATATACGTCAAAGCTGTCAAGACCGTTTGCGTATCCCGAAAGAACATCGTAAACCATCTTTGAAGATTCCGTATTTACGCTGAATCTTATGTCAATATCCTGATCAAAGGACATTTCATCGGAATAAGCTCCGATAAGTTCGGAATGGGAAATTCCTTCGGGAACTGTTCCGACGATATTTATCCTGTAGCCGCCGCTGTCGGAGGAATCTCCCGTGCTGCTGCCCGTGTTGTTGTTCGTATCATTATTGCTGTTGCTGCTGTCCGTTCCTCCGCTGCTGTTATCATCGTCGGATGCGGAGGCATACGGAGTCGCGGAAACCGCAAGTGAATACTGACTGTACTGATTTGACAGACCGACGGTTCTGTACGCCGCAATCATGTAGGAATAAGTAAGTCCGTTTTCAAGTCCCTCGTGAGTGAATCCCGGTTTTGAAACCACTCCTACGGCGGCAAAGGAATTTGAAGCCGCGTTGTAAGCGTACACCACATATCCGTCCGCGCCGGAAACCGCTGACCAGTTCAGAGTCACCTTGCCATCACCCGCGACAGCCGTTACATCGAGGGGCGCGGAAAGATAAGTTCCTATGGTAATTGATTTCGGAGTAGCGTAGTTGCTTTCGGTAATTGAGCCGTCCGCGAAAGACTTGTACGCGGTAACGGTGTAGGTGTAAACCTCGCCGTTTGTAAGTCCGGGGTAAGATATTTCGGTTTTTGAAGTGCTTCCGAGAAGAACGGGTATGCCGCTGCTGTCAAGCATATACACTCTGTATCCTGTTGCGCCGTCTACCTCCGACCACGAAAGTATAGCCGTTCCGTCCGAGGAAGTAACGGTAAAATCGAGAGGAGAAGCGATATAATTCGGGTTTACCTCATCATCCGTCGCGTATCTTTTATCGGGGGTAGCGTTTACGAGAACGGAATAATCGCTTAATATTCTCACGCCGGAGACATCCTTAAACGCCTTCACGGCGTACCAGTATGTAGTTCCGTTTTCAAGACCCGTATGCACGTAGGTAGTGCCTGTTGACTGCGAAAGAATCGTATATTCTCCTGTATCGGGATTATACGAGTAGATATTGTAACCCGAAGCGTCCTTTGTCATGGGAACCCATGTCAGCGTCACTTTTTCATTTCCAGGAACAGCCGACACAACGGGAGGGTAGATCGGAGAGCCGACTACAAGCGTCAGCACGTTTGATTCTTCGCTGGCATAGGGGGAGTTATTTACAATCTTGTAAGCTATTGCCGTAAAGGTGTAAACATCGCCGTTAGTAAGATTTTTGAGAGTAAGCTCGTTTTTGTCGGTAATCGTCACTGTCTGCGGATTTTCACCGTTGCAGGTATAGCTTACCGTATAATAATCCGCGCCCTCGACCTCGTCCCATGTTACAACGATAGTACCGTCGGAGGTATCGCCCTCAAGATAGGGAGGAAGAAGTATCTCGCCCGATGTTCCCGTAACCTTTGCTCTGGCAGTCTCATAGAGGAACTGTCTGCCGGCATCGGAATCGTTGGCGTTAGGGTCAAGGTGAGTATATATAGCGGAAACTCTGTAATCGATCGTGGTGTTGTTCACAAGACCGTCCTCAGACCATGTTACGGTATTTCCGCTGCTGCCCTTGCTTGTATGTTCGTCCGCGTCAACGAATATAGGCGATTCAAATATTCCGTCTCCCTCAGGGTCGCGGTAAACGAGATAAGCGTCCGCTCCGTCAACAGCGGGCCAGCTGAGCGTTATCTTTCCGTCCGTGCCGAGAGATTTGACGGGGGCGGGCATACCGAAGTTGATGCCGAGGGATTTTGGATCAAAAACAAATGTATCGCTGAAACTGATGGGAACGGGGTCACTTTCTCCGTTGACATACGCACGAACCTGATATTCGTATTCAATATATGTGAAGTCATGTCCGGGATAATCCGAATCACCCGGATTAAGGGATTCATATTCGGCAAAGGAGTACCTTTTGTCGATGAAGCTGTATTCTTTTGTTTCCCCGGACGAGCCTGTCTGATTTGTAAGCGAGCCTACAATTTCATATTCTCCCGTCTCTCCCTTAACTCTGCGGCAGATCTTGAAATCCACGGGGAGCTTGGCTATTTCCGCGTTTTGCGGGAAAGTGTAATCCCACGATACTTTTACGCCTCTGTCTTCCGGCTCGGCGGCAAGCACCCATACAAGTCCGCGGGGGCTTGCGACATTGGAGGGTATGACGGAAACAGCATCCGAAGCAGAAGTACCGTCAATTATGTTGCTGCTTTCCGTATAGCTGTAATCCGGCATATCCTCGGATTCTGTATAAGGAGTAGCCGTTACGGTATATTCGACCGCGTTCTGCGGGGAAGTATTGCTTGCTTCCACTCCATTGAAGATCTGAATAATCTTATCGAGAGTGTTCCCGCTTGTCACGGGGCAGTACTCATCATGAAGCTCAACTCCCGTGCTTTTATTCTTAACCACTATCCGATATCCGCTGATAACTTCATCTGAATCTCCGGGTTCAACATGAACCGTAAACTGTCTGTTTCCGGCTGTTGTTGTAACAACGGGCTTTCCCTCAGGAGCGGTCTGAGCCGTCGCGGTTACGGATTTGCTCTCGAAGTAATGATCATGAGAAGTGTCGGTGCAGGATGGTTTAACGGTAAAACTATATTCCGTATTCTCAGTAATGGTAATTGAACCGATATTAGCGTTTAAAGCTAACGTCTCGCTCGTTCCGCTTACGGTTTTGCTTGCGGTGTTTGTCCCGTCCGAAATTGTGAGCGTATACGTATTGTCCGAACTATCGGTGCTATAGCCGGAGGCTGTTGTCGGGTTTTTCCATGTAACGATGATTTGTCCCGGATTTGACGTATCCGTTTCGATATCAAGCCTTGCTACAGTAACGCTTTTTTTGCTGACATTTCCCTGAACAACGTCATCTTCATCTGAACTTTTGTATCTGACAAAAGGAACAATACGATAATTTACGCTTTCGGCGTCATCGGGAACAGTATATGTATAAGAATACGAAGTCACGCCCGTACTAGAATCTACAGATGATTCAATATTATAAACACTGTTGCCGTCCGCGTCCGCTCCATCGGTCGAGGCAACAATTTCA
>CAZCUQ010000045.1:0-14335 GCA_964501705.1 uncultured Ruminococcus sp.
GAACAACTTTCGTTATTTTAACATCATTTTTCATACGCATATTTTTTGACCCATAAAAAGAGAAAGGTTGCGTAACCGCTTGGTTACGCAACCTTTACTTCAAAGATTAAATACTTCTTTATGAGCACCTGCCTATATCCGAAGTCCTTTTTGCAGATATGGATGTGATATATCAATATTTATTGTCAACGTGAGTCGTTTCGTGAAGCATTACGTTAAGCTCCTCCACAAGACGGGTAAGCTCGACAACGGAATCGTTTATCGCGGTAGCGCCCTGAGAAGAAGCCTCGACATTTTCATCAAGACTCTTGAACGCGGTAGCAATGCTTGTAAGTATCTTTGTAAGCTGTGCAACGGTATCGGAATCCATATGGTCGTAACCCGAACAGAATGAGATAAGATTCTCCATAAGGCTGTTGACGATCTTGGATTTTTCGCCCGTTTTGGAAGTTGCTTCGCTTATCGTGTTCATATTGTTTGTGATAACATCGATATCCTTAACAAGCTCATCGGAGAAGTGTTTGCACTCTTCCGCCATGGTAAAGAGCTTTTCATGCTGTTCCGACAGATCCTTGTGTCTTTCGTTGAGGACTGATTTAGCGTGGATAATGCAGTTATCGGGAACATTAAGACCTCTGTAAATAGCGGTAGCCATTTCATAGCAGGAATGATATCCGCAGGCATGACAGTCGTAATGACGGTCTTTCTCGGTGAATTTGCCCATGCTTCTGAACACGTTCTCAAGCTGAGCGGCAGTGGGAACGGGGGTTGCTTTCTTTGCGCTGTATGTACGCATGAAGTGACCTAAAGTAAAAAGTTCGTCGAATTTCTTGAAAAGCTTATCCTCGCCTCTTCCAAAAAGACCTGCCTTGCGGTTCTTTCTCGCGAATTTTTCAACATCTCTCATCGTTGCCATGATATCAAATGTTGTGGAGTTCGTATCGGCGGCGGGACCGACGTTGCAGCCGTATTCGCAGGAGAGAACATCAAATACCTCGGGATGTTTGAATTCGGGCATTTTCGCGTACATATCAAGTTCGGGGTAAACCTTGTGAACGCCCTCGGAATTTGTGATGTTAAGTTCGGGATTGTGTATCCAGAGGTTGTCGCGCAGTCCGCCGGGACGGGGATAAACAGCTCCGACCTGACCCTGCTGGTCGTCAAAGGAATAAGCATAGTCATCCTCGGAGTTTGTGGGGATCCTTATTTTATTATTTGAGAAGTATTCCTTTAATTTTCCGAAGGTGACGTTATACTGGATAAGACCCGTCTCTTCAAATTCGGTTTTCTTTGCGATACAGGGCGAAAGCATCGCAAGAGGAACATTTACATGAAGATATTTCTGGAGATATACAGCCTCGCAGGAAACGGGACTGTGAACCGGCGAGAGATTCGGAACGAGTCCCGGCTGGTATGTTTCTATGTAATTGACGATAGCCGCGCAGGGCTGAGTTATAATATTTTTGACTTTATTCTGTTCGATGGCTCTGAGATGCGCCCATGTACAGATATCGGCGCCCATAGACACATCGTATATCTTGACGCCCTTTCCTCTGAAGAAATCAAGCACGCCTTTCCACGAGTCGGGGAAAACGGTCTTTACCGCGGGAGCTACAAGAAGCGCAGCCTTATTGCCTTTTTCGATGAATTTGATAAATTCCTCAGTATCGTCCTCAAAATCACGTGCGCCGTGCTGACATGTTCTTACACATTCGCCGCAGCGTATGCAGCGGTCGTGGTTTACCGTAGTGACGAATCTGCCGTCCTCAAGCTGCTTTGTGATATTAGCCTCCTGGGCGGGGCAGTTTCTTACGCAGGCGTTGCAGCCCACGCACTTGTCGGGATTGACAAGTATTAATTCCTTTGTTAATGCCATGTTTACTACACTCCCATTACTTGTTATTCTGAGTCAAGCCTGTACTGACAGACCGAAAAAGCATATACGGCTGTCAAAATCTATAAATATCATTCTCCCAAGGATATTATACCACACCGTTAAACGGAAATCAAGACTTTTTTTAAAAAAAATTGCAAAAAGAGATTAATTTTGTTACAAAAAAATAACATTTGCTTTGGTAATAACCCACAAAGCAATATTTCCGTATATGTTTTAATTTAATGTTTTGTACAAAATCTATAATATTTCAATCAGAATTTCGTCGAACCGTATAAAAAAATCGCCGAGACAAAAAAACGGTTGATTTATGCAAAAAAGTATGCTATAATAAACTTGTGAGCCGAAGGAGCATTCCGACGGCGAACATTTGAAATTTTTTACGCGGTTTCTGAAGCCGAGGATTCTTTCCGGGGAAAAAGAGTGCGCTTGAGTTGAGCTTTTACGGTTAAGCTTTGGTTTGCCGCGTTCTTTCGGAAACGAGAGGACGCTTTTTATTATGTGAAAAGGAGTGATTTAAATGGATTCGAGAGTCGCGCTTATCGGAATTATCGTTGAAAATCAGCAGTCGGTGGAGAAGCTTAATGTGCTTCTTCATGATTTCAGCGGATATGTTATCGGCAGAATGGGTATCCCTTACAAAAAGAAAAATATCTCGGTAATAAGCGTTGCCGTGGACGCGCCGGCCGATATTATCAGCTCGCTGTCGGGAAAGCTCGGTAAGCTTGACGGTATCTCCGTTCAGGTCGTTTATTCAAAGATTTAAGCATGAACAGGCTTTTTCGGAGAAAGAGGCGTGCTTGCGGGCGCAAATGCCGTAATGCCGAATCTCCCGCCCGAATCGGCGGAAAAAAATATATGCTCCGCGGGTAACAAGCTTTCTTCGGGAAGCGAGGCGGTCTGCCATTTAAGCGGCTTGAAAAAACGTATGAAAAAAACAGGCTTTGATATCCCCGTAAGCCGGGGAGATTACAGAAAGGAAGAATGATTATGTACGATCCCAAATCACTGAGCGCAGATGATTTTATTAATGATGAGGAAATAAAGGAAACTCTCGCTTACGCGGACGCTCATAAGGACGATGCGGCGCTTATCGACAGTATTCTCGAAAAAGCCCGCCCGAAAAAGACATCCGACGGAAAAACTCACTGTGCGGGACTTTCTCACAGAGAAGCTTCGGTGCTTCTTGCCTGTGAGATTCCCGAAAAGGTCCGGGCAATGTACGATCTCGCCGAGGAGATAAAGAAGGCCTTCTACGGCAACAGGATCGTTATGTTCGCGCCCCTTTATCTCTCCAATTACTGCGTGAACGGATGTCTTTACTGTCCTTATCACATGAAGAACAAACACATCGCGAGAAAGAAGCTCACGCAGGAGGAAGTAAAAGCGGAGGTCATCGCTTTGCAGGATATGGGACATAAGCGCCTTGCAATCGAAGCGGGAGAGGATCCTGTCAATAATCCCATCGAATATATTCTCGAATGTATCGGGACGATCTATTCCATAAAGCATAAAAACGGCGCTATCAGAAGGGTAAACGTAAACATTGCCGCAACCACCGTTGAGGAATACAAAATGCTCAAGGACGCGGGAATAGGCACTTACATACTTTTCCAGGAGACATATCATAAGGAGAGCTATCTGAAGCTTCACCCCACAGGACCCAAGCATGACTACAATTATCACACCGAAGCTATGGACAGAGCCATGGACGGCGGAATAGACGATGTGGGACTGGGCGTTCTTTTCGGACTTGAACTCTATCGCTATGAATTCGCGGGACTTCTCATGCACGCGGAGCATCTCGAAGCCGTTCACGGAGTAGGTCCCCACACAATAAGCGTTCCGAGAGTAAAGCGCGCCGATGATATCGACCCGACCGCGTTCGACAACGGCATATCCGATGAAATATTCGCGAAAATATGCGCTCTGATCAGAATTGCCGTTCCTTATACGGGAATGATAATCTCCACGAGAGAATCCCAGGCGGTAAGAGAAAAGGTAATAAGACTCGGCGTATCTCAGATAAGCGGAGCATCAAGAACGTCCGTCGGAGGCTATACCGAAGAGGAAAGACCTCACGATTCCGAGCAGTTTGACGTTTCCGACCAGAGAACTCTCGATGAAGTCGTGCGCTGGCTCATGGGAATGGGTTACATCCCGTCGTTCTGCACAGCCTGCTACAGAGAGGGCAGAACAGGCGACCGCTTCATGCAGCTTTGCAAGAACGGTCAGATACAAAATTGCTGTCACCCGAACGCTCTTATGACATTAAAGGAATTTTTATGCGACTATGCTTCTCCCGAAACCGTCGCTGTCGGAAACAAGATGATCGAATCCGAGATAAAAAATATTCCCGCGGAAAAAGTGAGACAGATAGTAAAGGAAAATCTTGTGAAAATCGAAAACGGAAGCAGGGATTTCCGCTTCTGATAAGAAAATGATCGGGAAAGCAAACGAAAAGGAGGGAAAAATATGAGCCTTAACGATACGCCGTCTTCCGAAAGAGTCCACATCGGCATTTTCGGAAGAAGAAACGCGGGAAAATCAAGTCTTATCAACGCTCTTACGGGGCAGAACCTTGCAATTGTCTCCGATATAAGGGGAACAACCACCGACCCTGTTTCCAAGGCTATGGAAATCCTCCCACTGGGTCCCGTGATGATAACAGATACTCCGGGAACCGACGATGAGGGAGAACTCGGCTCACAGCGCGTAAAAGCAAGCTACAGGGTACTTAACCGCACGGATATCGCGCTTCTTGTCACCGAGGGAACGGCTTTGTCAGATGAGGACAAGGAGCTTCTCTCCCACATAAAAAAGCTTGAGATACCGTACATTGTGGTATATAATAAATGCGACGCGCACCCCGACCTTGTTTTGTCGGGCGAAAACGAGATAAAGGTAAGCGCGGTCACGGGAGAAAACATAAAGGAGCTCAGAGAACTTATCGCGAGGCAGAATACCGGCTCGGACGGGCAGACTCCGCTGATAAGGGATAAGCTTTCCGTCGGTGATTTTGCGGTTCTTGTAATTCCCATAGACAAGGCGGCTCCGAAAGGGAGGCTCATTCTGCCCGAACAGCAGACTATCCGCGATATTCTTGACGCGGGAGCGGTAAGCGTGACCGTAAGAGACACCGAGCTTGAGGATACTCTTAAATCTGTCGGAAAGAAACCATCGGTCGTTATTACGGACAGTCAGGCGTTCGGGAAAGTATCGAAGATAACTCCGCCCGATATTATGCTTACCTCGTTTTCCATTCTCATGGCGCGGCATAAGGGAACTCTCGCAAAAGCCGTAAAGGGCGTAAGAGCACTGGATACTCTCGCGGACGGAGATACCGTGCTTATTTCCGAGGGCTGCACTCATCACAGGCAGTGCGGAGATATCGGCTCGGTAAAGCTCCCCGCGTGGATAAACAAGTACACGGGCGGAAAAAAGATAAGCTTTGAGTTTACATCAGGCAAGGGATTTCCGGATGATCTGTCCCCTTACAAAATGGTCATTCACTGCGGCGGCTGTATGCTCAACGAAAGGGAAATGCTTTATCGTTCGAGGATCGCGGAAGAGCAGAATATCCCCATGACAAACTACGGCATAGCCATAGCACAGATGAACGGAATACTTAAAAGAAGCGTTGAAATTCTTCCGGAAATACATGATCTTCTCGGCTGAAATATTATTTATAGTCAACGGCATCAGAAATCTGACTTGAAGTCAGGCAAAAATTTGCGTATATGATTTTTGCGCAGGCTGAAAGAACAAATTTCAATGTCGTTTGACTATAAATGACCTGTTACGCTTTATTCGCCGCTTTTGTCATCGGTTATTACCAGCTTCAAAATTGTTTGTTTCCTAATGTTAAAACCCCTTTAAATTGCCCGGAAAGAGCATTTTAAAGGGGTTTTTTGAGTTTTGCGCGTCAGGCTGCAAATACGCTGCCCGTTTCCTTTCGGATAAGATCATCCTTACGATTCGGAATAATTCGGGTCGTCGATTTCAATACCATCGTCACTGTATTCATCGTCGGCGATATCCGTTTCGTAAGATTCGTCAGTCTCGGGGGGTATATCGGGTTTCTCGGTATAATCGGATTCGTCGGTATATTCCTCGTCATCGAAGGTTGTTTCTTCATCCGTTTCTTCAGTGGTTTCCTCGGTTGTTTCCTCAGTAGTCTCCTCGGTCGCGGGAGCGGGATTGTACGCGACATATACTATTAAAGTATCTCCGCTTTCAAGGTCAATGATCTCATCCTCGGCGCTTATTCCGCAGACATACCCGTTTTTGTACTCTTTTGTTTCGTATGAGACTTCCTCGTATTTTATATTCTTTCCATCGAGGAGATTGAAGTAATCCTTCGCGGTCATGCCGCTGTAGTCGGGAACCTTTACATATCTCGAACCGAGACTGACCTTAATGACTATTTCCTGTCCTTCGGTATAGGTTTCGCCTTTTTCTATCGACTGAAAAAAAATCGTTCCCTTTGAGTTTTCCTCATTGAATTCATACTTAGGCACAAAAGAGAGACTTTGATATGTGGGAGAATTTTTTATTGTCTCATAATTCTTTCCCACAAGATCGTTCATGATATAAACGTTTCCCGACTGCTCCGACGAATAGGAGCTTTCTCCGTTTTCAACCTCGTTCAGGGTCGGCTGATTGCTTTCAGTCTCTTCCGGAGCTGTCGTCTGACTTGCAAGCGATTCGGCAAGCTCGTCAAGACCGGCGCGTGAAACTGTCGTTTCTTCGTTTCTTATAGAGATATTATCCGCAATATAATAGCTGTTGTCGTCAAGAGCAAGCATCACCGCGGCAAGGAGCGCAATAAGCACTACCGCCGCCGCAAAGCCCGCAAGCACGAAAACCTTTGATTTTCCTGGATCTTTTGCCGTGTGTCCTCCGCTGTGCGAAGCCGCGTTTCGGCGGGGATTATCGTTATAGCGGTTTTCCCCATACTCGTCATCGGAGCTGTCCGGTCTTGAAATGATAACAGGCTCGGTCATGGGATCCCTTGCTTCCGCAGCCTCGTTAAAGAGTCCCGTAACAAGCTCTGTCACTGTCTGGATTCTTTCCTCCTTTGACAGCGCAAGACCGCTCATTATAACATCGGAAACCGTTTCCGGGATATCCTCGCTTAACTCGTGCGGAGGAACAAGCTCATCAGTTTTTTCTCTTTCGCAGGCGTTTTCGGGAACGATTCCCGTAAGAAGCCTGTACAGGAGTGCGCATATTCCGTAAACATCCGTCCATGTTCCCTGCCATTTGCCGGTGCTGTACTGTTCGGGAGCGGCATAGCCGTCATACACCTCGGAATCAAGTTCGGTTTCGGCGGTTCTTTCGTCGGCGACGCAGAAATTGTCAAGGAAAAGCTCGTTTTTCGGCGTTACCAGAATATTTTCGGGGCAGATACCCCTGTGTATAAGTCCCGCGTTATGGATAAGCGACAAAGTAGTGAAGATAGGCGGAAAGCTTTTCTTTGTTTCAGCCCACGGCATTACTCCGCCGCTGTCGCGTAAAATATCCGCAAGCGGACGTCCTTCTATGTAATTGAACACGACATATCCCGTATTGTTGTCACCGAACATATCGATCGCGGGGTTTATATGGTTCAGACCTCTGAGTCTAGCGAGAGCCTTGTTAAGTTCGACAAACTCGGACATAAAGGTTTTGTACTGCGCAACAGCGTCCTGATTGACGGCAACCACCTTGCTGTCCTTAATACGGTGACAAAGCGTCGTAGGCATATATTCCCTTATGAATACCTTGACGCCGTTCTGTTCATCGAAGCCGATATACACTGCGCTTTCTCCGTTATGTGAAAGAAGCCGTCCGGCGATGTATCTCTTGTTCAGAACGGAACCCGGAGCAAGATAGGCGGGCGGATTAGGCGTATCGGCGGAATATCCGCAGTACGGACATACCGCTTCGCCATGACTTTCTTCCATGCAGCCGAAGCAAAATTTCAAATCATTCTGCAAAACTGTATTCCTCCTTTGCAGACAATTTTAAATATACTTACTATAATATGATATCAATTCGCGGGTTGAATGTCAATCGTTTCTCTTTAATTGTATGCAAATTGTATTAATAAAACCGCCGTTTGTTGATGATTTGTTTTCGGTTTGTAATCCATGATGACCGAAAATCAAAAGGATTAACAATTTATGTAATTAATATAACAGACTTCCCCCAAAACAGCCGCGCGCCTTATGACAAAACCTTTTGCCGCCGATCGCGCGCGTACCTTGTGAATACAGATCCCAAAGCGTTTTCTCTTTAAAAAGTTTTGAAAAAAAAGCATAAACTATTGACAAACAGTCATAATTTTGATAAAATATATTTGCAGATTATTTTAAATAATGAAAAGGATGTTGCAGAGTGGGAGTAACATACCGTTTGCTTCCTGTTTTCCGCGGATTCAATTTCCGCGCGGAGGTAAACTATAAAAATGTGCAAAAAGGCGAAAAATGGGCGGAAGGCTCTATATTTTTCGATTCCGACAGGAATTTCTGCATTGCCGAAAAAACAAAGTCCGGAAATTATTCCCTGAAATACATTTACACCGAAAAAATCTGGACGGACACTTTTTTCAGAGCCGGAAACGGATCAGACATCTTTGAAAACGACATTTTACGGCTTACATATTTTTCGCTTCCCGCCGATTTTGAAATAATCGACTCGGAAAAGGAAATCGTGTTCAACAATGACGAATGTGATCATCAGTTGTATACAGCGCCGCCGCTCGCTTCAAAACGAATATATGAAATAAACGGCGTTGTCTGCTTTTATTCGGGTGTTCCGTGCATCCATTTCTTTAATCAGAAGGACGGACTTTATTATCTTACGCCGCTTGCTTATTTCTTTGACAATAAAGGTTTTCCCATTGAAAATCTCGCCGTTGAGGTGATCGGCAATTCAAGCGATAACATCGAACTTTGCGAAAAAATTCTCAAACAGACTGCTCCTGTATGATTTTATTATCATTTTTTATTATTTCTGTATAATTTCCGACATATTTATTGTGCATAAATACAAAGTTTTCCACATAATGTTGACTTTTTTTTCAATATATTGTATAATATGCTTAAAAGAAGTTACAGTTCAATTATGATTCGATGAAAAATCGGTTCATTAGCTAATTTCCAAATGGATTTCAGGGAGTTAGTATATTAAATAATACTTAATCAGTCGGAGGAAACTATCATGGCAAGAACTAAAAAATCAGATTCGGAAACAGCAAAAAAGGCGGTTAACGCAGTTCCCGAAACAACTGCCGAGGTTCAGGCTTCCGCAGTTGAAGAGACTGCCGCCAAACCTGAAAAGACCGCTGTCAATAGAACACGCAGATCCAGAACGGCAAAACCTGCGGCGGCCGAGGCTAATTCCAATGCTTCCGTAAAGAAAACGAGATCTTCGGGAAGAACAAAGACGGCTGAAGATGTTTCTCCTTTCGATGCCATTGTCGCCGCTGCTCAGAAAAAAGCCGCAAAGGCCAAGTACACGGCTGAATTTGCCGCTCAGATAGATCTTACGGGAAAAGTTACAGGAACGCTTTACGTTGAATCCAAAGACGGAAATATCAATGTTGCGGGTTTTGACTACAAGGATCATGACCTTGCCGTTAACGCTGACAGCGATACCTTTGTCTCTCTTATAAACGGCAAGGAAGAACTTCCCAAGGCTGTTGAGAGCGGTAAAATTGAAATGACCAAAGCTCCCTTAAGCACTATGCTTGCTCTTAAAAAGATTCTTTTTTAAGAAAAAAATTATTACTTTGATTCAAGCGGATCGGGGTTTCCCGACCCGCTTAAACGGTTTCGGGAGGCGCCGCCATGAAAAGAATCACACTCGGAATAGCAGCTCATGTTGATTCGGGAAAAACCACACTTTCCGAGGCTCTTCTGTACCTTTGCGGAGAAACAAGAAAAATAGGCAGAGTCGATAAAGGCGACAGCTTTCTTGATATCAACGAGACTGAAAGAAGACGAGGGATAACTATATTTTCCAAGGAGGCTCTGCTTCATTATGACGATACCGAAATAATTCTTCTCGATACTCCGGGACACACCGACTTTTCCGCCGAAACGGAAAGAACTTTTTCCGTACTCGACGCGGCTGTGCTTGTGATAAGCGGAACCGACGGCGTTCAAAGTCATACGGAAACGCTCCGAAATATGCTTGAAAGCTATGATATTCCGACATTTATCTTCGTAAACAAAACGGATATTACACACAGATCAAAAGAAGAACTTTTGCAAAATATTAAGGAAAAGCTCGGAAAGGGCTGCGTTTCATTTGAAAACCGGGACGAGGATTTTCTTGAGGAAATCAGTCTCACGGACGAGAATATAATGAACGAATACCTTGAAAACGGCTCTGTTTCGGACGATACTATAAAACGCGCCGTGAGAATGAGAAAAATCTTTCCCGTTTATTTCGGTTCGGCGCTGAAGCTTACGGGAATCGAACCTTTGCTTTGCGGAATATGCAAATATTCAAGCGAAAAAAAATACGGAGGGGATTTCGGCGCGAGAGTCTACAAAATCACCGAGGACGGCGGGAAAAGACTTACTCATATGAAAATAACCGGCGGGAAAATTTCCGTGAGAGACTCCGTAAAATACGGAGAATCGGAAGAAAAAATCAACAGAATACGAATTTATAACGGCGCGAGGTTTTCTTATGTAAACGAGGCCCGGGCGGGACAGATAATCGCCGTCGAGGGACTTACGAAAACCTATGCCGGCGAGGGACTCGGCGTTTCGCGTGATTTTTCGGGTTTTCTCTGTGAGCCTGTACTTTCATATTCGGCGGAGATCATCGGCAATACAGATATCAGCACCGCTCTCTCGGCGTTTAAAAAGCTTGAAGAGGAAGAAACGGAGCTTAATGTGAGCTTCCGCGAAGCCTCAAAGGAAATCAGCGTGCGGATCATGGGCGAAATACAGCTTGAGATCCTCACTGAAATAATGCTTGAAAGATTCGGTATTCATGTAAGATTTACTCACGGAAAAGTTTCCTATAAGGAAACCATCAAAAACACTGTCGAGGGAATGGGACATTTCGAGCCTCTCCGACATTACGCGGAGGTTCATTTAAAGCTTGAACCTCTTCCCGCGGGAAGCGGGATAATTTACGATACCGATTTGAGCACCGATTATTTAAGCGCCAATTTTCAGAACCTGATAATCTCCGAGCTGAAGAAAAAAACGCATACAGGCGTACTCACGGGTTCCCCTGTTACCGATATAAAGGTTACTCTCATAGGCGGTAAGGCTCACATAAAGCACACGGAAGGCGGCGATTTCCGTCAGGCTGCCTGCCGCGCTTTCAGGCAGGGACTCAGGTCGGCTGAAACAATACTTCTTGAACCCGTTTACGAATTCAGGCTGGAAGTTCCCACGGAAAACGCGGGACGGGCTATGAACGATCTCCAAATCATGGGAGCAGACTTTTCCGCTCCTTTTTCCGACGGCGGTTATTCCGTTATCGAAGGAGACATTCCCGTTTCCGAAGCCGAAAGCTACAAAAAGGAAATAATTGCCTACACAAAAGGAAAGGGAAAGATCTTCTGTAAATTCAAGGGTTACTTTCCATGCCATAATACCGATGAGATTGTTAAAAAAATCGCCTACGACTGCGACAGCGACACGGCTAATCCCGCCGATTCCGTTTTCTGCTCGCACGGAACGGGAATTACAGTAAAATGGGATGAGGCTCCCGCAAAAATGCACCTCGGACGCTGCCTTTGTACGAAAACAGATCCTTTTTCCGATAAAACGCCCGAAAAACCTCCGGGAAGCTTTCAAGCGCGTCTTTACGACGATGACGAGCTTATGAAAATATTCGAGAGAACCTACGGGAAAATCAACCGCGATAACAAAGTTAAAATGCGCCGCGACAAAAAAACGGAAATGAATTACAAGCCGTCAAAGGAATATCGGAAAAGCGGCAGGGAGTATCTTCTCGTTGACGGATATAATATTATTTTTTCGTGGGAAGAACTTAAGAAAATCGCCGAGGATAATCTTGACGCGGCAAGAAGCGCGCTTATCAACAGGCTTTGCAGCTACCGGGGGTTTACGGGCTGTGAGCTTATTCTCGTGTTTGACGCGTACAGGGTCAAGGGAGATCACCGCGAAATCGAGGAGATCGGCGGTATAACCGTAGTTTACACAAAGGAAGCCGAAACAGCCGATACTTTCATTGAAAAAACAGCTCACGACCTGAGTGCGGAGCATTTTGTGAGAGTTGCTTCATCGGACGGAAACGAACAGGTAATAATCCTCGGAAACGGCGCATTAAGAACCTCCGCAAGGGAATTTGAACTTGAGGTGATATCCGCCGAGAAAATGATATCGGATTATTTGCAGCTCCCGCAAAAAAGATTCACCGGACTCCCGACGAAAAACAAGGAATAATTTGACATTTTCACTTTTTCTTATGCGGACGCGGGCGGATCATGTAATTTTTAACAATCAATTTGATTCCAATCTGTAATTTTTTTGTAATTTGTGAGTAATTACACACTTTTTTCACAATTTATCGCATATTTATATATTGACAATTATATTAAAATGATGTATAATTTATTAATCAAAGAAAAAAAGCAGTCTATGCTTATTTGATTAGTGTGTATAATATTGTAGAAAAGGATGATGGGAAATGGAATACACTGTCAAAAAGTCGCTGTTCAGACGAACCTTGTCGGCTGTTCTTGCAGTCGGATTGTTTATATCGGCTTCGGCGGCCGAGCTGTCGGCGGTTTCAACGGTTACAGCGGCTGATGAAGCTAAAAAACATTATACCGTTAATGATGTGTTCGGAAGCTATGCAATATCGCAATCGAGCGAAGATCCGGGCTTCGGTTTTGGCTTTGTGGCTTTTAAAGAGTTAAACGCTACCGGGCATCAGCACATGAATGTCGCGGCAAATGAAGTGATAAGCGGCGGAAATGAATTTTGCCTTAGAGACTATTACAATGCTCCTACCACGAGCTACATAAAGCAATTCGTTTTAAGCAACCCTATTGCAGTTGGCTCTGGAAACGATACTTTTGTTTTAGGCGATGAGAATACGAATTATACGATAACAAATAAAGACGAAAATGGTAATGTCTCAACAGTAAAATTCATTGTAGACGATTCAGGTAACTATTATAAAGTTGAAAAAGCAGGTAATGTCTTAAATTACAAAGATTGGGATTATGAGTTGGATTTTGAGAGCTTTCAGAATGACTTCTGCAGTTATACCAAGCAGCTTGCAAAAATAACAACTGACGTTACAGTCTCCAGCGGTGAAAAGATAGCTTCGAGCAGCGATGGAAAAGTGGAAGTCGATACAAGCGAAAACAACAATAGACATATTAATATTAATTCCACCGAGGATAAAACATTTGTTGTGAACACCTCGTACGATAATATCGCGGGAGACACCCCATACAGCGTAAATTTTGCAGGGGACAATACCGACGCGATTGTTGTGATAAACATTGATATGAAAGGCGAAACATATTTTAATTTAAAAAGCGTTCTTCCTGTGTTTACCGACAGAGAGACAAAAACTCCCCATGGAGAAGGTGTGTGGGGAACAGACGCAAACAGAATTTATCTGAATTTTTATGACTCGACCACTGACGACGGTCAGTACGCGGGAACTATTAATTTATCAACCCACACCATTGCAACGGTTATCGCTCCGATGGCTACCGTAACCGTTGGCAGCAACTTCGAGGGTGCTATCGCGGCGGCAAACATAAAAGCATACGGCGAGTCTCACAGATGCGCTCCCTATAAGATGATTACATATACCGAAACAAGCAAAACGGAGACAACAACCATACAGCTTGAAAAGAAATTCACTGATGGCGGAATTGAAGTTACACCTGATAATAGTGTTCTCAGTAGTACAAAATTTACTCTTTATAAGGTTGAAAAGGACAGTAATGGGAACGAGACACTGACTGAAATTGAAAAAGAAGCAATTCCCGTAAAAGACACTACAAGCGGAAAATATATCGTTACATTTAGTGGTATTACAATCGACACTGATAATAGCACAGATTATAAAATAGTGGAGACAGCAACAGGAGACGGATTTGCAACAGACTCTACAGTCTGGTACGCTAGGGTTTACACTGACGGGACTGTCATGTATGCAACAAAAAATAGCGATGGGATATTCGGGGACTTCTCATATACTTTGCCCGTATTTGAAAACACACGTACTCCGGGAATACCTGCGACTTTCACATTCTATAAAGAATTTGTGACAAGCGGTTCGATAACTGCCAATGCTGTTTCCGATGACGAACTTAATAACACCGTATTTTCAATTTCATTGGATGGAAGCAGTACCCCCATCGCTACTTTCACACTGGGTGACAGCGAAGTAGCAACTACAGGTGAAAATAATGTCTACACCGTGACCTACAAACTG
>CAZCUQ010000046.1:0-13810 GCA_964501705.1 uncultured Ruminococcus sp.
TATTCTTATTATACCATATTTCTGCACTAATTGCAAGTCGTGCGGTGTTGCCTTAGAATTAATCGAATGGAATGTGTCTAATTTGCAATAGCGTTCAGTATAAAATAAAGCAGGAACATCTCGGTGTTCCTGCTTTTACGCGTTTTACGCTTTGTACTTTGAAAGCTCTTCAAACGGAAGCTTCCCTCCGAATAAATCGAGTGCGCTTCCAACGGTAAAATCAACACGGTTTTTTCCGAGCGTTTGAAGCCTGTTGATATCATCAAAGGAGGATATTCCTCCCGCGTAGGTTGACGGAATTTTCCCAAAATCCCCCAGAATCTGTGCTATTTCTTCCTGTATGCCGCTTTGTTTTCCCTCGTTATCCACGGCATGGATAAGAAATTCATCGCAGTAGGAGGATAATTCACCGAGAGTATTTTCATTTACGGGAACATCCGTATATTTCTGCCATCTGTCGGTGACTATGAAAAATTCTCCTCTTTTTTTCCGGCAGGACAGATCAAGCACAAGCTTTTCTTTTCCCACAAGATTTTTAAGCGATATCAGATTCTCATAGGAAATATTCCCGTTTTTAAAGACAAAAGAAGTTACGATAACATGGGAGGCTCCCGCTTTAAGAAATTTTTCGGCGTTTCCGGTATTTATTCCTCCGCCGATCTGAAGTCCGCCTTTATACTCCGAAAGCGCGGAGACAGCCTCGTTTACATCGGATTCGTAATACTCGGAAGTTTCGGGATTAAGAATGATAATATGTCCCCCGGAAAGCTTTTTATCCTTATAAAGAGACGCAAAAGCGGCGGCGTTCAAATCGGAGACGAAGTTTTCCGCCGCGAAGTTTCCCTTGTCGGAAAGACTTCCTCCGACTATCTGCTTGACTTTTCCGTTATGAATATCTATGCACGGGCGGAATTTCATCTGCGGGGCGTCCTTTCACTGATTTTTCATTACGTTTTTGTTTTTGTTCTTTTTATCCTTGTAAAGGGAGGAATCCGCCTTATCCATATAATCTCTGATTTCGGTATCCGAGCCGCACTCAAATGTATATACGCCCACGCTTACGCAAACGTTATACGGCTTATCGCTCTGTTTGTTATGTTTTTCGGCAAGCTCCTTTATACGCTTCGGGAGAGTTTCCGCAAGCTCCTTGTTATCGGGAGGAACGACCGTGATCGCGGCGAATTCATCTCCTCCGATACGAGCCACGATGCCTGATTCTCTAAGACAGTTTTTTATATAATCCGCCGCTGTTTTTATGGCGTAGTCGCCATCGTCGTGTCCGAAGGTATCGTTTATAACTTTAAGATTATCAAGGTCACCGAACAGAAGGATCGCCGTATAAGCGCGGTTTTCTTCTCTTCTGATAAGCTCGTTTGCGAAAGTATAGAAGCCTCTGCGGTTATATACACCCGTAAGTTCGTCCGACATGGATATCTTGCTTAGCATGGTGTTTGTGTTTCTGACATCGTTTAAGGAGCCTTCAAGTCTCTTCACAAGACCTGTGAGCTTTATAGCCGTGCATATCTGCGGAGCGGTCGAATATATATACGAGAAATATTTCGGGTCAACGTCGCAGAGAAGCAGACCGTACTGTTCTTCATTGCTGTACAGGGGATACAGGACGAGTGTACGTCTTTTATCGTTTTCGGAGAATTTATTGTCAAGATATTCCCATGTCGGGATAATTCTTTCGGTTTTGTCGGGAGTAAAAAGATTTTCTCCCGTGTGATACGCCTTGAGTTCGAGATATTCGGGATTGACCCACTGTGAATTCGGCGGATTGATGACAGCCTTTTCGTAAACGTAAATATACGAGCTTCTTATATGTATTCTGCTCATATTGTTGATAATGGAGAAGAAGCACTGTTCCTCGTCCTCCATGAACATTATCATATCCTTGGCGATATTGCTTATAAGCAGGGAACAGGTGGCGTCATCGGTCTGATTCTTGTAGTACCATCCGATAATGAAATCGGTGACAAGACGATTGAATTTTTCAAATAATTCAATTATCCTCAATTGTTTGATATGAAGATTCGCGTGGATCGTTCCAAGGAGAGACAGGCAGCTTTTCTGAGCGACATTGAGGATACCTGCCGTTGTATCGCAGCCTATATATTCCGTAAGTCCGTCTGTGAGCAGTTTTTCAAATTCTCTTACAAATTCCGCCGAGGGAATTTCTCCGCCGCTTGACACCACCGTGAAGAGCTTTGAAACGAACGCGGTGAGCTTTTGGCGCATTATTTTGCCCTTATAGCTTATATCGGAACCCGCGATGATATTTACGATAGTTCTTGCGGCTTCTTCGGGAGCCATACCGCTGATTATTTCTTTCAGTGTATCGCTGTCGCCGGACATAAGCTCACAGCCGCAGGAATTTCTGACGACAAGTCCCGATGAGACTTCCTCATTTGCGGGAGCATTTCCTGATTTTATCCAGTCAACGAGTCTGAAAACGGCGGTATAAGCAAGAAGAGACGCATCCGCCTTAACGGTTGTCAGCATGGGGGAAAGACTTTTTGCGACTTCGGAGTCGTCGTAGCCTGTAATAATTATATCCTTTCCGGGGGTAAGACCTCTTTGTTTTACGGCATTATAGCCGCCTATGCACATCTGATCGTTTGCGAAGCAGATAGCGTCGAGTTTTCTTCCGCATTTATCCATAAGCTCGTTTACGGCTTTTTCGCTGTATTCGGAGAAATTTCCGTAGGAGACGAGCGAATCGTCGCAGTCGAGATCGTTTTCGGTCATAGCCTCGCGGTAAGCTTCAAGCCGCGACTGTGCGTCCTTATTGTTTTTGGGGCCGCTTACGAAGCCGATATTGCGGCAGCCGTGTTCCTCGATAAGATGATTTACCGCAAGCTTGATCCCGCTGCTTCCGAAGTGTATACAAGGGTAACCTCTTACTTCGTTTTCGAGAGTGAGTACGGGCATACCCTCATATCCGTCGATAAAGCCCTTGAATTCTTCTTTTGACATAAACTGACCTATTGTTGCGGCGGAAACGATTATTCCGTCCATTACCGCAGGCGAAACATAGTTATACAAAACATTGTTCTGGTATTCGTAGACTGTATGTTTGGTGTCGTAATAATCTCCGCCGAGGGAACGTCCGGGTATAAAGACTATATTTATATCAAGAGCCTCGGCAGCCTCTGTCGCGCCCTTAACTATTGCTCTTGAGTAATCATTTTCAAGGTGATGTATCAGAAGTCCCACAGTAATGCGTTTATCCATTATATTTCAGCTCCTTTTGCATATGATGTGCAGATACTGATTTCCGAGTATAATACATTACTTATATTATATAATAATTAATCTTAAATTACAACCGAAAACCTTTAAATAGATTGTTAACATATTATTTTTTGTAAATTGATACAAAAATAGAGCGAAAAATTCATTAAAATGTTATATACAAAAACAGGTACAAGTAATTCTTTGACAGTTCCTGAGAAAAACAACATATAAGAATTAACTTGAAGTTACCGGTGCCCCAAAAAACAAACATAGAACAAAAATCAACCTGAAAGAGAATAAATACCAAAATATAGAAAGCATTTTTAAAGATTGACATAAATTCAATATTGACATCGGACGGTTTTTGTGTTATTATAATAATGGTATTTTATATTATAAAGGGGCGTGATTTTTTGGAAAACAAGGCGAAGGTACTTATCAACTGCAGAAAGAATTCGCTTTTGCAGGAATTCTTCGTTCACAGCGATACATATTTTGAAATAATGAGCACTTCTAATTTCTGGGAAGATATAACTCTTCATATAAGCGTATATAAACCCGATGTCTTTGTGATATACAGCGATGATTTCAGCGATGAACTTTTAACACAGGTGGCAAATCTTAAAAGAGATGCCCGCTACAGCTATATCTCCGTGATCATAGTAACGGCTCCCGACGCGGTGGCGGAATATGACGCACAAAAGGAAGGGCTTTTCGCCGCCGTTATCAAACGCACGGCTTCAGGTGTTATAAAGGACAGAATTATGTCGATAGTCCGTGATCTTCAGGCGGAAAAACAAAGAGAGGAAGAAAGACTCGCAAAGGAACTTGAAGAAGCAAAGCTTAAGGAAAAGAAAAATATCCTCGTTATCGATGATGACAGAAACGTTTTAAGACTGGTTAAAACCGCACTCGAACAAAAATATAACGTTACCTGCATGATAAACGGAAAAACAGCAATAAAATATCTTTCATCAAAAGCTGTCGATCTTATTCTGCTCGACTACCAGATGCCCGAGGCGGACGGACCCGAGGTGTTTAAACAAATCAGATCTATGGATAACGTTGACAGCGATGTTCCCATAGTGTTCCTCACAGGAGTATCGGACAGGGAAAAAATAAAACAGGTAGTGTCCCTCAAACCGCAGGGATATCTTCTTAAGCCTATAGATATGAACAGACTTTACGGTACAATAAAGGATCTCATTGAAAACGAATAACCGTTCTGTACGCAAAAAGGAGAGAGATATATATATGACCGAATACGAAAATGATACTGAATTTATAGATAGTGAGGAAATATCGGATGAGGATATTTATCTGACTAATCTTATTGAAGTCGAGATACTTCAGAAAATTCAGGACGCTTTTTCCAATATGTCCCGGATGGCGGCGCTTACTGCCGACGCTAACGGAATCGCCGTTACAAAAGGCTCGCGCTTTTCCGAATTCTGCAACGAGTTCTGCCGGCTTTCTCCGATCGGAAAAAAAGATGTGAAAATTGCGATAAAATGGGAGCTATTATGGCTCTGAAGGAAAAAAAGCCGATTTCGTATTACTGTCACGCCAATCTGGTGGATTTCGCCGCTCCCATAATGCTCGGCAATAAAATGATAGGATGCTTCATAGGCGGACAGGTGCTTACCAAAGAACCCGATTACAAAAAAATGCGTATTTTAGCGAGAGAAATCAATGTCGATGAGGAAAATCTCGTAAACGCGGCGAAAAAAACGCAGATAGTCAGCAAGGAATCCATAGACAGAGCAACGGCATTTATCTTTGAGTACGCCGGAATTTTATCGGATATGGCTTACAAGGCATATCATTCAAAAAAGCTGTCCCTTGCCGCTATGCGGCTCTCCACTCAGAAATCGGACTTCCTCGCGAATATGAGCCACGAGATAAGAACTCCCATGAACGCTATCCTGGGTATGACCGAAATGGCTCTCAGGGAGGAAATGTCTCCCATTGCCAAGGAATATATGCACCAGATACAGTCATCGGGCAAGAATCTGCTTGTTATCATAAACGATATTCTCGATTTTTCAAAGATAGAATCGGGAAAAATGGATGTCGTTGAAGTGTGCTACGAACCTATGTCGCTTATCATAGATATCGCCAGCATAATCAACAGCCGTATCGGAAACAAGAATATCGAATTTACAATAGACATCCCGCCCAATCTGCCGAAAAGTCTCTACGGAGACAACGTCAGGATCCAGCAGATTCTCGTTAATCTCTTAAATAATGCGGTGAAATTTACAAGTTCGGGCGAGGTAAATCTTAAATTTGATTTTCTCCCCGAGGAAAACGGACAGATCATTCTCCGCGCGGCGGTAAGAGATACGGGAATGGGCATCAAAAAAAGTGATATCAAAAAGCTTTTCGTGTCCTTTCAGCAGGTCGACAGCAAACGCAACCGCAATATCGAGGGAACAGGTCTTGGTCTGGCTATTTCAAAGCAGCTGCTTACTCTTATGAACGGGAATATATCCGTTGAAAGCATCTACGAAAAGGGAAGTACCTTCTATATTGAGCTTCCTCAGAAGCTTATGAGCAATGAAACGTTCTTTGAAATGCCGACGGAATCCCCGAAAGTCGCTCTGCTTATCAGGAATCGGTATTTGAAATCTTCGATTTTGAAAATTCTCGGCGATATCAACTCCGAAATCACGGATCTCTCCGACAGCGGCAATATTATTGAAAATGACGACGCGGAGTATCTCATCTGCGAAAAGGAGCAGTTTGCGCTTTCTCTCGAAGGCTTTGCCGCTTCTCACCCCGATATCAGGTTCATAGTAATCGAAAAATACAATTCTGTAACGAATTACAGGCTTCAGAACGTCAAGGTCGTAAGGAAACCTGTTTATTCGTTTGAGCTTTACGCGGCAATGGGTCTTATGCCGGAATTCGAGCGCGAAGAAAATGTTGAGGATGATTTCCTCTTTACCGCGCCCGACGCTCATATTCTCATAGTTGACGATAACTCTGTAAATCTCACTGTCGCAAGCGGAATTCTCCAGCCGCTTAATATGAAAATCGATCTTGCCTCAAACGCCGCGGAGGCTATCGAAAAGGTAGGCAGCACTTTATACGATGTTGTTTTTATGGATCATATGATGCCCGAGGTCGACGGAATAGAAGTTACTCATATCATCCGCCGAATGATACCGAGATACGACAGCGTTCCGATAATCGCGCTTACCGCCAATGCCGTGGGCGGCGCAAAGGAAATGTTTCTTTCAGAGGGAATGAACGATTTCGTCGCCAAACCCATTGATATGAAGGATATAGTTTCCAAGCTCCGCAAATGGCTTCCGAAGGAAAAAATAATCCCTGTCGTAAATAATGATGCTTCGGAAAGCGTACAGGAAGAAAAGAAAATTCCCGTAATCGAAGGTCTTAATACCAAAGCCGCAATGGATATGCTCCGAGACGAAAAGCTCCTGTTTATGGCAATGAAAGAATATCTGCTTGCGATAGACAAAAAAACCTCTGTTATAAGAGAATATGTTCAGTCGCATAATATAAGAAATTACACGGTCGAGGTTCACGCGATAAAAAGCTCCTCCAAGCAGATAGGCGCGGATAAGGTCTCGGCTCTTGCCGCAAGACTTGAAAGAGCGGGAAACGAAAACGACGCGGATTTCATAAACGAGAATACGGAAGAGCTTCTCAGTGAGTACGCAAAGCTCAAGGATATTTTAAAGCCTCAGTTTCCGGAGCTTGATACCGATAAAAAGAACGCCACGAGAGACAGGGTCGTTGAAATGCTTATCGAAATGCAGGGCGCCGTGGAAGAAATGGATACTCTGCGCATTGACGATGTGATCACCGAAATGTCGGGATACGAGTTCGATGAGGAACAAAACGGCTACTATGAAAAATTAAGATCGGCTGCCTATGAATTTGATATTGACAAATGCACCGAACTTACAAACGAATGGCTTTCGATATTCTGACAAAAAGCAGGTACGGAAAACGCGGAAATTTCCGTACCCGCTTTTTATTTTTTCAAAGGAAGCTCCAGTTTTACGGTGAATCGGCTGCCCTTGCCTTTTTCACTGCTTACGGATATTTTACCGTTCATCATTTCGATTATCTGTCTTACGAGCGTAAGACCTATTCCTCTTCCGTTCTCATCGTCGGTGTTTTCGCGTTCGAACGGATCGAACACCGTTTTTATGAATTCTTTTTTCATGCCTATGCCGTTATCCTCGACAACAAACGTATAGTAACCCATTTCGGGATCTTTTCCTGCTTTTTCGGATACAGTGAGAGTTACCATTCCGCCGGTTTTCGTAAATTTTACGGCGTTATCGAGAAGCTGCCAGAAAACCTCCTCAAGGCGTACGCTGTCGGCGTAAACGGAATAATTCCGCACATCGCCCGTATTGATCTCGATATGGATATCTTTTTCGGAAGCGCTGCGGGCTATTCTGCGGCGCAGATCTCCGAACAGAATATCGAAATTGCATTCCGTATTGTCGAGACCGGGTTTTTCATCCTTGAATTTCGAGAGAACAGCGTCGTTGATAACGTTCACAAGCTCCCTTGAGGACGATTCTATTTTTTCAATGCAGTATCTCAGTATGCTTTCGTTCGACGAATTGTAGTCGATCATCTCGGAGAAGCTTCTTATCGTATCGAGAGGAGAGTGAGCCTTGCGGTAAAGATCCGATAGGAATATCTGATACATCATGTTTTCGGCGTTTGCCTCGCTTAAAGCCGCCTTATAGCGTCTGCGCATTACAACGGAATCGGTGATGTCGTTTATCATTGAAAGAATGGAGATATCCCCTGTGGCGGAATCTTTTCCGAGAAGCACCACAAACTGAAGAAGTCTCATTCCGTCCGAGGTGCTTGTTTCGGCTTCAAAAACCTGTTCAAGATTTCCTTCCCCGTAGGAACGGATAAGTCTTTCTACGTCAAAAAAGCGGCGGTAGTCGGAAACGTTGTTTTCCTTTATATGTTTCATCCAGTTATCGGCAAATTCGGTAAATGAGGGATATTCGTCAAAGTTTTTGAATTCGTTGATAATATCGATTTTTTTGCCCGCTTCTCTTACCTGAGCGTAGATAATTTCATTTTTTGAAAGATTGGCCTCGAAGAAAGCAGCGGCATTATGGAGAATAGCTCTTTTATACTGAGTTTCGCGCACAGTCACGACTTTAAGCATGGTATTGATCTTTTCGATCTTATCCATTCTTTCATTCATACGTTCGGTAGCATCGTCCGCGAAAACGTAATATATGGGTCCGTAGCTTTCGCTTACGGCGTAATGTCCGTAATCCTCAATATAGCGGACATTTCCGTCCTTACGGATAATTCTGTATTCAACGTAATCGAGATCGAAGAGACTGGCGGATATCTGTTCATCTATACTTTTTTTTACATCGGCGTAGTCGTCGGGATGAACGATGCCTTTAAACGAATTATGCGTATGTTCTTTGAATTCCTCGTAGGTGCTGCAGCCGAAGATACGGAGCATAGCGGCATTGGCGCAGATGAGTTCCTCATTTTCATCAGCCTTGTAGATAAAGAAGCCTCCCGGCATTTTATCGCTGAATCTGTCAAGAAACGGCAAATCTTCCTTTTTAAGCGTAAATTCCATTTTATCTTCTTGTTCGGATTTCATACATTATCACTGCTCGAAAGAGCATATCTCCTTTCGGATATTTTCGCAGAAAAAAACATATTGACATTATTATTCATACACACCGAAGAAGTTTGACTGAATTTTCCTGTAATACATATTATAGCACATAATTCTTAAAACGTCAATGTTTTTTTTGAAAATTTCGGTAAAAATAATAATTGTCAACGGCGTGAGAAAAAAATCCGCGGGATGAGTTTTTTATTTTTGTCCCGTTCAGAATTGTAAATTCCACTTATTTCCAAATTCCGGGGAAAATTTCTCCCGACGCGGAAAAAAACTCAAAATCCGCAAAAAATACTCCGAAACATAAAAAAAGTAATTGCAATTTAAAAAATATGTGTTATAATAGAATTATAGATTTTTCCTAAATTTTTTGATGAGGTGAAATTACATGAACGAAAAAGAACTCTACTCCATCTGGCTTGAAAAAGCGACCGACGACCCCGATCTCACTGCTGAGCTCAAATCCGTTGAGGGCAATGAGGATGAGATCAAGGACAGATTTTACCGTGAACTCGAATTCGGCACAGGCGGACTCCGCGGCGTTATCGGAGCGGGTACATACAGAATGAATATCTATACCGTAAGACGGGCTACTCAGGGACTTGCGGATTATGTTAAGGAATCCTTCGCCGATCCTTCCGTGGCTATCGCTTACGACAGCAGAATAAAATCGGACGTTTTCGCAAAGGAAGCGGCTTCGGTGCTTGCCGCAAACGGCATCAAGGTCTATATCTACAATGAACTTATGCCTACTCCCATGCTTTCGTGGGCGGTAAGATATCATAAGTGCAGCGCCGGCATAGTTGTTACGGCTTCTCATAATCCCGCGAAATACAACGGCTATAAGGTTTACGGCTCGGACGGCTGTCAGCTTACTCTGGGAGCTGCGGAGATCGTTCTTAAAAATATAAATGCCGTTGCTATGTTCGGCGGCGCGAAGCTTATGAAATTCGAGGACGGAATAGAAAGCGGAAAGATCGAATATATCTCGCAAAAGTGCATAGATGACTATCTTGACAGGGTTTATAAGGAGGGTATCCATACCGATCTCGTTCCCGCAAGCGGACTCAAGGTCGTTTATACTCCTTTGAACGGAACGGGAAACAAGCCCGTAAGAGCAATACTTGATAAAATCGGAATAAAGAGCGTTACCGTGGTTCCCGAACAGGAATATCCGAACGGAAATTTCACGACCTGTCCTTTCCCGAATCCCGAAATAAAGGAAGCTCTTGCTTACGGTCTGAAGCTCTGCGAGACAGTAAAGCCCGACCTTCTTCTTGCTACCGATCCCGACTGCGACCGCGTGGGAATCGCCGTTCCCGACGATAACGGAGACTATGTTCTTTTCAGCGGAAACGAAACGGGAGCGCTTCTTCTCGAATATATCTGCGAGCAGAGAAAGAAACTCGGAACAATGCCCGAAGAGCCTGTCGCGGTTAAAACGATAGTTTCCACCGGTCTTGCTGACCGTATCTGCGAGAATTACGGCGTCAAACTCATTGAAGTTCTCACAGGCTTCAAATTTATCGGCGAGCAGATAGGCTTCCTTGAGAGCAAGGGCGAAGAGGACAGGTATATTTTCGGCTTTGAGGAGAGCTATGGCTATCTTTCAGGCTCATATGTAAGAGACAAGGACGCTGTTGACGCTTCAATGCTCATCTGCGAAATGGCGGCATATTACCGCACAAAGGGAATATCTCTTCTCAAAGCAAGAGAAAATCTCTATAACAAATACGGCGTTTACTGCCACAGCCAGCGCTCCTTTGTATGCGAGGGCGCAAGCGGCATGGAAAAAATGAAAGAAATAATGGGTAATCTCCGTGCGGAAACTCCGGGGGAGATCGGCGGAAAGAGCGTCACAAGATTCGACGATTATCTTGCAGGCACATCTACCGATACCGCAACGGGCGACAAGAAAATGATTACTCTTCCGAAATCGGACGTTCTCACATTCATGCTCACAGACGGCGCAAGCGTAATAATCCGTCCTTCGGGAACAGAGCCTAAGATAAAAGCGTACTTCACCACAACGGGCAAGACCCAGAGCGAGGCAAAGGCTCTCGAAACGACAATAGCAGACGATTTCACAAAGGTTCTCGGATTCTGATTTCTTTATTCTTTATGACAGCGTAAAAAGCATAATTTATGTGAAAAACAAATAACGCCTGCTTTTGCGGGCGTTTTTTCATAAGTGAAGCATACTTCTTTTCGGAGAAAAAGTCAAGGTTGTTTTTTCAAAATATATTGCATTTTACAGAATATTGCAGTATAATAAAAAGGGCTTGAAAAGCTTTCAGAAAAAATAAAAAGGGGATAATGCCGATGAAACTTCCTAACGACCCGGTGATACTCATGAGCTATCTTAATACTTTGCTTCGGGATAAATATTCTTCTCTCGAAGAGCTTTGCGCCGATAACGAGCTGTCCGTCGAGGAAATAACCTCGGTCCTTGCGGGCGCGGGATTTAAATACAGCGCACAAACAAACAGCTTCAGATAATACGGAGGAATTATTATGATAAAGGATATACAGGAAAAAATTCTGAGACTGAAAAAGGAAAAAGACGTGTGCGTTCTGGCGCATTGCTATCAGTCTCCCGAAATTCTGGAGATCGCCGATTATACGGGAGATTCCTTCGGGCTTGCGCAAAATGCGGCTAAAGCTCCGAATAAAAATATCATTATGTGCGGAGTGAGATTCATGGCTGAGACTGTGAAAATTCTTTCTCCCGAAAAGAAAGTATTCATTCCGAGAGGCGAGGCGGGCTGTCCCATGGCGGAACAGCTGAGCGTCGGCGAACTCAAAAAGTGAAAGGAAGAAAACGCGGGGTATACAGTCTGCGCTTACATAAATACTTCCGCTGCGCTTAAAACTCTCTGCGACGTATGCGTTACGTCGGCTTCGGCGGTGAAGATAGTAAAAAGCCTTGAAAACGATAAGATTCTCTTTATTCCCGATATCTGTCTGGGAACCTATGTAAAGAAGAATGTTCCCGAAAAAGAAATAAAGCTTTATAACGGCGGCTGTCCCGTTCACTCCGCTATATCCGCAAAGGAGGCAATTGCGGCAAAGGAAAAGCACCCGAATGCCGCTTTACTGGTTCACCCCGAATGTAAGCCCGAAATCTGCGATATGGCGGATTATGTGGGAAGTACCACGGGAATAATGGATTACGCAAGAAAAAGCGATAAAAAGGAATTTATCATAGGCACGGAAAACAGTATTGCGGTACATCTGGGAATAGAATGTCCCGATAAAAAATTCTATCAGTTATCGAAAAACTGTATCTGCACGGATATGAAGCTCACAACGATAGCGGATGTTCTTCACTGCACTCTGGGCACTGACGGCGAGGAAATTCTCCTTGACGATGATACCGTAAGCAGAGCAAAGCACTGCATTGATGAAATGCTTAAAAGAGGATAATATCCTCGAATAATAAAAAAAGAGACTTGTAAGCAAGTCTCTTTTTCGTGTCAACTGATGGGAACAATAGGGCTCGAACCTATGACCCTCTGTTTGTAGGACAGATGCTCTCCCAGCTGAGCTATGCTCCCAACTGTCGCTATATTGGCGACAGTATTTATTATACTACAGAAAAAATATTTTGTCAATAGTTTTTTGAAAAATTTTTTCCTCCATATGCGAACTTAGCCTTCCGATTTATGGCAGCGTTCCAATTATGATATTATGCTGCGTTTTCGGAATTTATTACTTCCTTTGAACATTCATACATTGAATCGGCAAAAATGGCGTATCCCTTTGCCGGGTTATTCACAAAGACGTGCGTGACTGCCCCAACAAGCTTTCCGTTCTGGATTATCGGACTTCCACTCATACCCTGAACTATTCCTCCTGTTTTTTCTAAAAGCTCCTTATCCGTTACTTTTATTATCATATTTTTACATTCCTTATCATCATGCAAATCAATTTTTTCAATTACTATCTTGTATTTTTTCGGCTGATTTCCGTCTATTGTTGTATAGATATATGCGTCTCCCGTTTCTATCTCCTGACGCATTCCCAAGGGTAAAGACTGACTGCTTTGTGAAAAAGTGGAAAATATTCCAAACAATCCGTATTCGCAGTTTAACTCAAGAGTACCCGTTGCTGAAGCCGATGAAAAGCTTCCCAAAAGCTCTCCCGGCGCTCCGGCAGCGCCTTTTTTTATTCCGTTTACTGTCACGTCCATGACCTCTCCCTCGGAAAGAGGAAGAATACTTCCCGTATCGACGTCGCAGACAGGATGCCCCAGTCCCGCGAAAACTCCTGTTTCCGGATCGTAGAATGTTACCGTACCTATGCCTGCGGAACTGTCCCTTACCCACAAGCCTATCTTGTAAGAATTATCCGCCAAGGAACGCTCGGGCCTGACCTTTAATATCATGCTTTTGCCGTCCCTTACAAGCTCTACCGAAAGCGTATTTCCTCCGCTGCTCGAAATAATATTCCCTATGTCTTCGTTGGACATGACCTTGCTGCCGTTTATGGTTTTGATAACATCCCCTGTTTTTATTCCCGCATCTGCGGCTGGTGACTTGAATCCGTCATCAGTATCAAAGCCTCCCACATCGACAGCCATAACTCCGTCCGTAAGAAGCTTTATTCCAAAGGGATTTCCGCATGGAACAAGAAGAGGTTCGTCCACCTCCTGTATATTAACTGTTTTTATAGGGATTATCCCAAGCAGTCTCAACTCCGCACGGCGCACGCAGTCGCTTCCTGTCGGAACGGAAAGCTCCGCAGTCGTACCGGCGCAGGGAATTGTTTCTATAATTTCCGAAAGCTTCAGTTCGCTTCCCGAAGCAACGCAGTAATTATTCGGAAGAACCTTGTTATAATATATTATGATTCCCAGAACCGCTATAAATGCTATGTTGAATAAAACTGCCGCAAATTTTATAATTT
>CAZCUQ010000047.1:0-13536 GCA_964501705.1 uncultured Ruminococcus sp.
AACCCGTGTCTATTCCCGCTCCCTCCAAGTATTTTTACACCATTATAAAATCCTGTTGTATTATAGACAAAATCCACTCTTGACAATACGCCTGTCGTATGGTATAATATAAGTATCGTAAAAAGCATAGGCAACAAATAAAAGGAGGTGAAAAACTATGTCAAGCGAGTTAGAAATTAAGGAACGATTGATAGACAACTACAAACTTCTCAGACGCTTGCGTAAGACAGCTGAAAAAGAAGGTGCGACTGAAACAGTTAAAGAGATTAATGAAGAGATTGATTTTATAAAATTAAAGTTGAATCCCTTAGAACTCCCTGACGATTAACCCATAGTAACTCAAAAAGGTGTAAAGTCCGGACTTTACACCTTTATTTAGTTTGCCCGGAATTGGCAGCAACTTGGCGGCGGAAGTCCCCGGTTTGCCGGACTGATATTACTACGAAACAGAACGCATTTGTCGGGGCTTGCATGATCTTTGCAGGAAGTCCTGCACCAATAATACTATAGTCAGCGACATTAAAAATTTGACTTGAAGTCAAGCAAAAATTTGCATATATGATTTTTGCGCAGACTGAAAGCACAAATTTTAATGTCGTTTACTATAATAACAGTAAAAATCATTCCTGTTATTGCAAAAATCAGAAGTTCTGTTCCGATTGTCTGTGCTGCGGAAGAATTGCTCCTTTTGTAAAATTATTGCTTTTCATATTTCTCCTGTCAAAAATGGATAAAACAGCAGACATCTCAGTGGATTTTCACCACAGAACACGGGGTATGCCCGTCATACAAAAAAAAGACTGCCGTCCGGCGTTTCTGCACAGATCCACAGTCTTTTTTTGTTTATTTCTTTAATCGAATCGCTTTCTTTGCAAGATCCGCAATGTTTTCGGGAGTAAATCCGAATTCCTTTAAAAGCTCCGCCGCGGGTCCGCTGTGACCGAATTCATCGTTCACGCCCAGCTTTAACACGGGAACGGGACAGATCTCGCAAACCGTGTCGCATACCGCCGAACCGAGTCCTCCGATAACGCTGTGCTCCTCGACTGTAACAAAAGCGCCCGTCTCCTTTGCCGCTTCCGCTATGATATCCTTATCGATAGGCTTTATTGTGTGGATGTTTATCACTCTCGCGCCTATTCCCTCAGCTTTCAGCATATCCGAAGCCTCAACGCAAAGATGAACGGGAAGTCCCGATGCAATGACAGTTACATCATTTCCCTCGCGAAGCTGTATTCCCTTTCCGACTTCAAACTTATATCCCTCAAAATCATTTATTACGGGAAGAGCAAGTCTTCCGAAACGAAGATAAACGGGACCGTCTATCTCAAGAGCCGCCTTGACAGCCGCCTTTGTTTCGATATCGTCCGAGGGATTTATCACTGTCATTCCGGGGATCGTTCTCATAAGAGCTATATCCTCATTGCACTGGTGCGTAGCGCCGTCCTCGCCGACGGAGATTCCCGCGTGAGTAGCGCCGATCTTTACGTTAAGATGAGGATATCCTATGGAATTTCTTACTATCTCGTAAGCTCTGCCCGCCGCAAACATCGCAAAGCTGCTTGCAAAGACTTTTCTTCCCGTAGAAGCGATACCTGCCGCAACGCCCATCATATTTGCCTCGGCGATACCGCAGTCGAAGAATCTATCGGGACAAGCTTTTTTAAATGTACCCGTCTTTGTAGCCGCCGCGAGATCCGCGTCAAGAACTACCATATCGGGATAAATTTCACTCATCTGAACAAGAGCCTCGCCATAGCTGTCTCTTGTAGCTTTTTTTACATCGCTCATTTGTGTAACCTCCCTTATATCCTGTCGTAGACTGCCTGTAAATCAGCCATTGCGATCTTATATTCATCGGCATTCGGAGCCTTTCCGTGCCAGCCGACCTGACCCTCCATAAACGAAACGCCCTTTCCCTTGAGAGAATGCTGTATGATTACCACAGGCTGTCCGCTTATCTTTTCCGCTTCGTTGAAAGCTCTTTCGAGAGCGTCAAAGTCATGCGCGTCGGTATTTATTACGTGCCAGCCGAAAGCCGCGAATTTTTCATCTATCGGAAGCGGAGACATAACATCTGTGATCTTTCCGTCTATCTGAAGTCCGTTGTTATCTACTATTGCAACGAGATTGTCGAGCTTGTAATGAGCCGCGAACATTGCAGCCTCCCAGACCTCGCCTTCTTCTATCTCGCCGTCTCCGAGAATAGCGTAAACCCTGTAAGCGGCGGAATCTATCTTTCCCGAAAGAGCCATTCCGCAAGCAGCCGAGATACCCTGTCCGAGCGAACCCGTTGTCATATCAACTCCGGGGATATGCTTCATATCGGGGTGCCCTTGAAGAAGCGCTCCTGTATGACGAAGAGATTTAAGCTCATCTCTTTCAAAGAATCCTCTTTCCGCGAGAACCGCATAAAGCGCGGGAGCGGTATGACCTTTTGAAAGAACAAGTCTGTCCCTGTCAGGCATTTTGGGATTTTTTGGATCCACGTGCATTTTCACGAAGTAGAGATAGGTAAGCACATCGCATATCGAAAGAGAGCCGCCGGGATGTCCCGATTTGGCGTTGAAAACCCCCTCGATAACGCCCATTCTTACTTTGCAGGCAATTTTTTCAAGCTGTTTTCTGATAGTTTCGTCCATTAGTTTTCCCTCCATTATTTTTCAGAGCTTTCGGAGAATATCCTTGAAATATTCGGGAAGCTCGCTGTCAAATTCCAGATATTTTTCTGTTTTAGGGTGAATGAATCCGATTTTTTTCGCGTGCAGACACTGTCCGTCAATTCCCTTAAAAGGTTTTCCGTACACGGCGTCTCCAAGAACGGGATGCCCGATATAACTCATATGAACGCGTATCTGATGCGTTCTTCCCGTTTCGAGGCGAAGCTTTGCGTGAGTATATGACGAATATTCCTTTATCACGCTGTAATGAGTTACCGCCTCGCGGGAATTTTTATCGGTAACGCACATTTTTTTTCGGTCGGCGGCGCTTCTTCCGATAGGAGCGTTTACCGTACCCTCGTCTTCCTTAAAATGCCCGCGGACGACCGCTTCATATTCTCTTGTAAAGCTGTGAGCTTTTATCTGCTCCGAGAGCTTCACATGAGAAAAATCGTTCTTTGCCACAATAAGAAGTCCGCTTGTATCCTTGTCGATACGATGAACGATACCGGGACGGATAACTCCGTTTATCGAAGAAAGTCTGTCCTTGCAGTGATACATAAGAGCATTCACAAGAGTATGCTCATAATTCCCTGCGGCGGGGTGAACGACCATTCCCTTTGGTTTATTCACGACCAGAAGATCGTTGTCCTCGTAGATTATCTCAAGCGGGATATTTTCCGCTCTGACCTCCAAAACCGCAGGGTCGGGAATATTTGCGGCAATTTCCTCTCCGCCCGATAGTTTAAGGCTTTTTGACGGAACAATTCCGTTTACGAGAATTTTTCCGTCCGCGATGAGCTTAGCGGCAGCTGCCCTCGAAATATCGGAGAATTCCTCGGAAAGAACCTTATCTATCCTTGCGCCGCGAAAGCTGTCGGGGACGGTAAAAACTCTTTCCTCACTCATTTTTTTTGTCCTTTTTGTTATCGCAGAAAATGCAGTAAGCGCAAAGAAGTATCGCTCCTACAACCACTCCGACGTCCGCGATGTTGAAGATAAAGTTGAACGGAAACAGAATTATAAAATCCACCACATAGCCGAGCCGTATCCTGTCTATGAGATTACCTATCCCGCCGCCGATTATTGCCGCGGTGCAGATAAGCGGGAAAAGCTTATTAAGCTTATATTTCACGATAACCCATATCAGCGCCGCCATCATAACAACAGTGACAGCCGCAAGCAGGACAGTCTGTCCCTGCATGGAGCTGAATGCCGCTCCCGTGTTATGATAATGCGAAAACGTGAGAATTTCCGTATCTCCCGCTTTCAGAATATTCACAGTTTCTCCCACCGAAAGCTTTGACGATGCGACAGATTTTGTTATCTGATCGGCTGCCGCCAAAAGAACCGCTGTTAAGATCGTTATAAAAATCGTCATTTATTAAGAGCCGCAACCTCGTTTGCACATCTTTCGCAGAGAGTGGGGTAAACGGCGTTTCTGCCGACATACTCCGAATACATCCAGCATCTCTCGCATTTTTCGCCCTCGGCTTTTTCCACCGTGAAGGACATTTTCCCGTCAAAATTCTCCGTTTTGAATTCTCCGTCCGAGTTTTTCTTCAGATCAACAGCCGAAACTATGAATACCTTTGAAAGCTCGTCCTTCAGAGCGTCCGTTTCGGCGTAAAGCTCCTCGTCGGAGGTGTGGAGAGTGACCTTTGCTTCAAGAGAAGCTCCGATAAACTTTTCCGCGCGCTTTAATTCGAGAGCCTTTGTCACCTCGGAGCGAAGCTTGTAAATAGTATCCCATTTCTTCGTAAATTCGTCCGAAACGAAGATTCCGACCTTTTCGGGCATATCATTCAGAAAGATACTCTCCGCGTTGTCATTTTTCATGTGAGGCATACTTTTCCATATCTCCTCGGAGGTGAAGACAAGCACGGGAGAAATGAGTCTCGAAACAGCCGACAGAATAATATACATTGCCGTCTGAGCCGCTCTTCTGTCCGGAGATTTTTCTCCGTCACAGTAAAGTCTGTCCTTTATGATATCGAGATAGAAATTCGACATATCGGTAACGCAGAAATTATGCACGCTCGAAACGGCCATATGAAAATCAAAGCTTTCATATCCCGTCTTTGCCCTGTCTATAAGAGCGTTCAGACGGATAAGCGCCCACTTGTCTATCTCGGTGAGATCATCAAGCGGAACAATATCTTTATCAGGATCGAATCCGTCGCCGTTGCAGATATTTCCGAGAATGAATCTTGCGGTATTTCTTATTTTTTTATAGGTATCGGAGAGCTGTTTGAGTATCTCCTTGGAAATTCTGATATCCGCGTGATAATCGGAGGACGCTGCCCAAAGCCTTAAAATATCGGCGCCGTTATTGTCGGTTATTTCTTTTGGTTCAATGCCGTTTCCAAGGGATTTGTGCATGGTCATTCCCTTGCCGTCAACGACCCAGCCGTGAGTGCAGACAGTCTTATAGGGAGCTTCGCCTCTCCATGCTACAGATGTGAGAAGCGATGACTGGAACCATCCTCTGTACTGGTCTGCGCCCTCAAGATAAAGATCGGCGGGAGCATGAAGTCCTCTGTTTTCAAGCACAGCCGTATGAGTGACTCCGCTGTCGAACCACACATCCATGATATCCTTTTCTTTTGTGAATTCATTGCTGCCGCACTCGCATTTAACGGTATCGGGGATAAACTCGGACGGATCTTTTTCGTACCACGCGTCGGAGCCTTCCTTTGCGAAAAGCTCGGATATAGCCTTTATCGTCTCATCGTTGATAAGGGATTTCCCGCATTTTGCGCAGTAAAGAATGGGAATGGGAACGCCCCATGTTCTCTGACGGGAAATGCACCAGTCGGAGCGGTCACGAACCATATTCCTGATTCTTTCCTCGCCCCATTCGGGTATCCACCTGACCTTTTCGATAGCTTTTACAGCCTCGTCCTTGAAATCATTCACGGAGCAGAACCACTGCTCGGTAGCACGGAATATAATGGGATTCTTGCATCTCCAGCAGTGAGGATACTGGTGGACTATCCTTTCCGACGCAAGAAGAGCGCCGCTTTCGGCGATATCCTTGCCTATTGCCTTATTTGCGTCATCGGTGGTAAGTCCCGCGTATTTGCCCGCTTCCCCGGTCATCTTTCCGTTTCCGTCAACGGAGACGACAATTCCTATTTCGGGATATTTCTTGCATACCTCGAAGTCCTCCACACCGAATCCCGGAGCCGTATGAACGCAGCCCGTACCGCTGTCAAGAGTAACATGATCCCCCACGATAACAAGAGAATCCCTGTCGAAGAAAGGATGGAAAGCCGTCATATACTCGAAATTTTTTCCGGGGAACGAGCCTTTCATGGTATATTCCTCAATTCCCGCGGATTTCATGACGGAATCCGCAAGTTCCTTTGCCATGATATAATTTTCGCCGTTTGCAGTAACCACTGTGTATTCATATTCGGGACCGAGGCATATCGCAAGGTTTCCGGGAAGAGTCCATGTTGTGGTCGTCCAGATAACGAAATAGGTATTTTCAAGATCAAATCCCGCTCCCGAAAGAATTCCCTTGTCATCATGTACCTTGAATTTTACAAATATGGAAACGCACTTATCATCGGAGTATTCGATTTCAGCCTCCGCGAGAGCCGTCTGACAGTCGGGACACCAGTAAACAGGCTTCATTCCCTTATAGATATAGCCTTTCTTAGCCATATCGCCGAATATTTCTATCTGTTTTGCCTCGAATTCCGGCTTTAAGGTAAGATACGGATCGTCAAAGTCTCCCCATACGCCGAGGCGCTTGAATTCATCACGCTGAAGAGCGACATATTTCATAGCGTATTCACGGCAGTGTTTGCGAAGCTTTATGGGAGGAATAGCGCCGTTTTCCACACCGATGGATTTCATCGCCTTCAGCTCGATGGGAAGCCCGTGAGTATCCCACCCCGGAATATACGGCGATTTATAGCCGCTCATATTCTTATATCTTACAATGATATCCTTTAAAACCTTATTAAGAGCCGTTCCGAGATGAATATCGCCGTTTGCGTACGGAGGACCGTCGTGAAGCAAATAAAGAGGCTTTCCCTCGTTTTTCGCGATCATTTTCTCATATATTTTGTTCTTATCCCATTCTTCTGTCATCTTAGGTTCTTTCTGCGGAAGATTTCCCCTCATGGAGAAATCGGTGGCGGGCAGATTGAGAGTTGTGTTATAATCCTGCGGCATTTTTTATATCTCCTTATAAATTTAAATCTTGACCGGTGGTGTTTTTTTGCAAAACGCCGTTGAAAACATATTATGTCCTGCAAAAGTAATTACTAATCGGAAAAAGTAAAATATTACCGATAAAATTTTATCGGCAATATGTAAACTATTCCTCCGCAATAACGGCGCCTGTCTGCGGAATGCTGTCATTATCGGACGCGGAAAAATCTTCCGATTCATCGCCCTCGTCAAGCTCCGGAATATTATTGATAAGGCTCAGATGATCCCTGTACATACCGAGAAGATCCGAGCGGAACTGAGCGACTTCTTTTTTAAGCTTTTCGTAAGCCTCAGCTTCCCTTACTCTTCTCTGCGCTGTGGAGCCGATGATCTCATCACTTTTTATATTGGCTTCGGAAATGATCTGCTCCGCTTTCTGCTGAGCCTCAGAAATGATCTCCCTTCCCTGCTTCTGCGCGTAAATAAGAGCCGATTTTATATCTTCTTCATCCTGCTTATATTTTTTTACGGTTTCGATGAGATATGCCATTTTCTTATCCTTTTCGGCATTTTCATTCATAAGCTCCTTAAAGGAGTCGGAAATTTCCTTTAAGAATTCATCGACCTCTTCGGGTTTATAACCCGGTCTTGCCTGGTCAAAAGTTCTGCTGTCGATTTCTTTTACAGTGATCATCGGTATACTCTCCTTATTGTTAAATTAAAAAAAACTTAATTCTTATACTTTTTCAGCGTAATAAAATTTTTTCCGCGTCTTGATTTTTCTCCGTTTTCCGAAAGGATGAATTTACCCTTTCCTCTCACGGAAAAGATGTCGCCGTTCTTAATAATATGGTCGGGAGAAAAGACGGGTATATGATTTACGGAAATTCCCTCGCTTTTAATAAGTGCCTGTATCTTTTCGCGGCTCATATTCACTGCGGCTGCGGCTACACAGTCAAGCCGCATGGACGAAACGCTGACATTCTTTTCGGAAAATTCCTCATGCCTTTTCAGATTTTCCGCACGGACGATTTCCGCTTTAACGCCGATTCTTCCGATTTTTTCCGCGCAAGAAGCGATTTCAGCTCCCTTTTTGCAGAAAAAAGCGTATGCTTCTCCCTCCGAAACGATGATATCTCCCACAAGCTCTCTTTTTATTCCGAGAGACATTAGTTTTCCCAGAATCTGCGGGTGAGTTATTTTGTCCTGCACGCGGAAAGAATATTTTACCGTCATAATCGGAAAATCCTCATGAAGAGGCTCGAAAAATTCGGGATAAACGCAGACGATCTTTCTTTCGGCTCCCTCATATCCGCCGTAGAAAGCATACCTCTCAAATCCTTCTCCCGCAAAAAATCTTTGTGCAAGCATAAGCTGTCTTTCATCGGCAAAATCCGTAAACTGAGGAGAAAAGCGTTTTTCCGACAAGAGCATTTTATCTCCGAGACGGGAAAGAAAAATCTTTTCTTCATCGCTGACGGAAAAGTTTATTCCCCGAAAGCTTTTCACAAAAATTAAAATACCACGCCGTTGTTTTCAAGCTCGGCGGCGATATCTTCTCCTTCGAAATCAACCTCGTAAGGGAAGATAATAAACGTATTGTTTGCGATAGGTCTGATATTTCCGCCTCTCGCGTAAGCCACTCCGCCGATAAAATCGATTATTCTTCTTGAAATATCGGGAGTTGTTGCCTCAAGATTAAGCACGACCGTTTTCTTATTGCAGAGATTATCCGCTATCATTTTTGTATCGGAAAATACTTCAGGCTTCACAAGAATGACCTGAAGCTGGGTCGTGACCTGCATTCTGAACTGCTGCTTGTCCTGACGCGACGGCTCGTTTCTCACCGAAGGAGCGGAACGCGGTTCCGGCTCGGTATTATCCTCGTAATCGTCGTTTTCGTAATCATCATCGTCATATCCCCCGCCGATTCCCGCGAAGTTTTTGAAGCTGTCAATAAATTTTCCCATGAGTGTATTCCTCTCTCATTTATATTTATTTTTTTTGAATCTGCACCGTACCGACTCTTGTTCCGAAAAGCGCCGTTCCGAGTCTTACTATATCCGAGCCGTATTTCACGGCGGAAATGTAGTCGGCTGACATTCCCATAGAAAGCATATCGGCGTCTTTTATTTCGGAGCGGAGCTTTTCCGATAGCTCCCGCATTTTTTCAAAGCATTCTTCGGACTTGTCCCTCGGTGGTATTGCCATCAGTCCGCGGAGCCGGATATTATTCATTTCGCTTATCCGATGCGCGAACGAAAAGATCTCGTTGGGAGATATACCGCCCTTTGATTCCTCGCCGCCGATATTGACCTCCGCGAGGACGCTTACCGTAACGCCGTGTTTCTCCGCAAGAGAAGCTATCTTTTCGCAGAGCGGCAGGCTGTCCGCCGAATGAATGAACCCGATATCGGGGATTATATATTTTACTTTATTTTTCTGAAGCCTGCCGATAAAGTGAACTTCGGCGCGCTTGTCGTAGAAATCCTTCTTGGAAAGATATTCCTGAACTCTGTTTTCGCCGAGAAGAGTGATTCCCTCTTCCGCGGCAACATTTACAAGCGCGGGCTCGACGGTTTTTGTCACCGCCATAATTCTGCACGGCTTTTCGGGGCGGTATTTCGCAATTGCCTCGTTGACGCTGTAAATCGCTCTTTTAACATTTTCCGAAACTGTTTTTTTCATTTCGTCAGTTACGGCAGACATAAGATCATCTCCGCAGAGTTTATTTTATTGAGCGGATACATTTTCGGCTGAGCTTTCTGTTTCCGCATTGCTTTCCGTGTCATTTTCCTCATTGTCATTCATATCATCATTATCCCCGCTGTCGTTTTCATCACTGCGGATATTTCCCTCGTATGTCTCATCGCCCGAATAGATAGGTATTTCTTCCTTCGGTTCCTCGTTTTTGCCGTTATCCTCCGCCATTGCATCTTCGACGGCGAAGTATTCGGCGGTATCCACTCCCGAAATAATGATTTCATCGTAGATATTGAGGTATTCGGTATCGGCGGTAAGCCGCGAAAGCAGATAATCATCACATTCAAATATTATGTCGAGCTTTTTAAACATAACTCTCTGACCGAGAAGCGTATAAACGCCCTTATTATTGTCCTTGTCGAAACGCAGAGCCTCTCTCGGGACTTTGATCCCCTCATAGTCGTGAAGGATCATTTCCACTCTTTCGACTCTGTTTTTAACCAGATTAAAGGTCATTTCCTCGCAGAATATCTCAACGATGCTTTCGTTCGGGTCATCCGTTTCGGTTATTTTATCGATAGTTGCCCACACCGTATCCGAGGTGGAGGCAAATTTAAGCTTCACTGTATCTCCCGCGCAGTAGGTATTTTCGGAGTTATCGATTATTCCGAGCATTTTCCAGTCATAGCCGTCAATAAGTTTTCCCACAGCGTTTTTATCTTGTTTCTTCTCGCCCGAAATTTCATTGCTGATTATTTCCTTGATCTGTTCGGGTGTAATGCTTTCGATATTTTCCGTATTAAGCTTGTCCTCATAACCGTCGGTAACGCTCACAAAGTATCCCGTTCCGTCGGATTTTATACTCCTCTGCGGAGATTTTTTTCTTCCCTCAAGGATATTGAGTTCTTTGTATAAGGCGTCTATTCTGTCGTTAAAATTCGCTTCCTCGCCGATAGTTATGCGGTAGATATTCATGACCGACAGGAAAGAATCCCGTTCGGATGAAAGCTCGGACAGATCCTTCTTGGCAAGGTGAGTCGATATATCCTGATAATTTTCTTCAATAAGCTTTGACATATTGTCGGGATTTGCGGTTTCGGTCGTTCCGGGGCTTTGTGCGCTTTCGAGAAGCTCGATTTCCTTTTCCAGCTTTTCTATCCTGCCGTTATTGATTATATCGTCCTCGGAGTCGTAAACGTAAGCCACCACGGAATCGCTCGCGACCTTGCTCCCGTCCGGGAGCGCATAGCTCAGAACTCCTTCGCCCGAATATTTTATCACGCTTTCATCGCGGACGAAAATTCCGTAGAAAGTCTCCATTGTCGCGGAGTCCGACGCCTCGGCGGTTTCGGTTTCGTATTTCTGATGAAATTTCAGGTACACCTGATATGACACCGTGATAAGTCCGAATGTCATAAGAAGGAAGATCAGAATTTTTACCGTTACGGTATTCATTATTATTATTTATCGTCCATATCGGAGTTTTCCGAATCAAGTATTGAAATGGGCTTGGCGGGGATTATCGTCGAGATAGCGTGCTTATAGATAAGCTCCTGTTTGCCGTCGCTGTCCACGATAACGGTATAGCCGTCGAAGCCTCTTACCATTCCCTTGAACTGAAATCCGTTCGTGAGGAAGAGGGTTATGGGTATTTTTTCCTTTCTCGCGTGATTCAAGAAGATATCCTGTAAATTCATAGTTTTGCTCATTGTTATCTTTCCTTTCCTTTAAATGCGCATATGGTGTTTTTTGTTCTCTCTAACCGTATGACAGAATATCGATACAATTATTTACTATTATAACACATAATTTCCGATTTGGCTACAAAATTTAAGCACTTATCGATAATTTTATCACTTTGCTCATTTTTGGAGCGTTTTATCCAGCAAATTCGTACATCTCGACGAAACCATGTAAGCTGACGCTTGGCATAATGCCTTGTAGACTGTCTTATTTTGTCAAGGCAGACAGAAAGCTCTTCTTTTCCCTCGAAATAAGGGATAAGCTCCTTAAAGCCTATCGCCTGCGAAGCTGTTTTCATTTCTCCGCTTTCGTAGATCTTTCTTGCCTCTTCGACCATACCGTTTTCAGCCATTACGGTGACACGCTCGTTGATTTTTTCGTAAAGCTCCGCTCTGTCCTCGTAATCGAGACCTATCATGCATAGCTTGTACGGAGACGGATTTATCCTCGAAAGTCTCATATTTTCCGCAAACGTCCTGCCCGTTGTCTCGTATAGTTCAAGCGACCTTATTATTCTCGCGGCATTGTTTTCGTGAAGCTCCTCCGCTCTTTGCGGATCGCACCTGTACAGTCTTTCAAGCATATGAGCGTTTCCGAATTCGACAGCTTCTCTTTCGAGACGTTCCCGTATTTTTGTATCCTTTGCGTTTTCATCATAATCGTAATTGTCGATGAGGGAATTTATATAAAGCCCCGTTCCTCCCACGAGAATGGGGAGCTTTTTTCGGTCATAGACCTCTCTTATCTTCTCCGAGGCTGTTTTTACATAGTCCGAAACTGAAAACGGCTTCCCCGTATCGATGATATTCATCAGATGATGAGGCACTCCCATTTTTTCTTCTTCCGAGGGAACAGCCGTTACTATATCCATATTTTTGTATATCTGCATTGAATCGGCGGAGATTATCTCGCCGTCAAGCCTTTTCGCGAGAGAAACTCCGACGGAAGTCTTTCCCGAAGCCGTGGGTCCGCAGATAACAAGCAGAGGAATTTTTTCATCTTCAGTCATTTTCTCACCTCTGAAGCCGCAAAATGAATTCCGGAAAACATCCGGAAGTTCACCTTCATAATTATCAGACCTCCTCGGAAACCGAAGCGCGGCTGATGGCGAAGGATTTTGTCAGCAGTCGTTCGCCGTTTGCCGAGGATGTCTGTTGATATTACTGCCTGTCTGGGCTGTCATCGTCAAGGAATGAAAAATTCTTGCGGTAGCGTTCTTTTCCTATCCAGTCGTTTATGATCCTAAGTCCGCCCGTTATGAAGTATATTCCCGCGATAACTCCCGCCATATCGGTGAAAGCCCTGCCCGCATTGCAGAATACCCATATTCCCGCCGCGAGAAGAAGTATTCCGACAACTATTCTGGGGATAAACCAGCCCTCGTCGTTTTTTATGCTCACAAGCGCCGAAAACAGGGATTCCACCGCGTGAAATATCATAATAAGTCCTATAATTACAAACATCAGCCTGCCCATTCCGACAAGTATTCTTGTATTTAAGAAAATTATTCCGATAACTATCAGGATAATGGAATCCGCGGACATAAAATGAGCCTGTGCCCCGACGTAGCTGTCCAGCTTTATTCTTGCCGCCATGGAAATAATTCCGCTTATGACTGCGGCTATGCCTATTGCCTTTGAAACGGCTCCGACCACGCCGTGTCCGTTAAACAAAGCTATTACGCCGACTACCGTCAGAGCTATCCCCGACAGGAGCAGCAGGCATCTTAAAGCGGTATCTTTTGCGGACGAATTGTTTTTCATATTCTTTTCCTCTCTTTACTGATCCTTTAATTATACGGTCTTTTCACCATTGACAAACTTAAAAATACTTGCTATAATGTAAGTATAAACCATTTGTAAAGAAGTGAAAAGTGTGGACGATACCGACAGGCAATTTAACGCAAGACTTATTGAAGAATATTATTATAATCTTCGTATCCGAAAAATTGCCGAAAAGAAAACGCGGCAGAAACATTAAAGAAAATTGAACAAAAGTTGAAAATTATCAGATTACAGCTGCAGCCGTTGGAACTTCCCGACGATTGACTGAATTTTCATAGTCCCTTAAAGGTGTAAAGTCTGTATTATTTCGAGGCTTTACATTTTTTTTTCATCTTTCCGCCGAAGAAAGAACATTCTTTTTTTCTGCGTGCGGAAAAAACGTCAGCCTATGAAGATCTGCACCCAGCCGTTATTTTTGGAGTCGCAACCGACACCGAGAGTCGTGAAGCTCGGATTCAGAATATTCGCTCTGTGACCCG